>JBKJMY010000309.1:0-11292 GCA_046596115.1 Arenimonas sp. | reverse complement strand
CGGCATCCGCGCTGGTGAAGGGTCACAACACGGTCAGCGTTTCCTTCGAACGCGAGCACAGCACCAATGGCGAGGGCCTGCACCGCTACGTGGACAAGGCCGATGGCCGGGTCTACCTGTACACGCACTTCGAGCCGGCGGCGGCGCACCAGATGTTCCCGTCGTTTGACCAGCCCGATCCGAAGGCCACCTACACGCTGACAGCCACCGCACCCAAGGACTGGTACGTCATCTCCTCCACGCCCGAAACACGCGTGGATGACCAGGGCGCGAACCGGCGCTGGATCTTCCCGACCACGCCAAAGCTCAGCGTCTACAACTTCTCGATGCACGCCGGGCCATACAAGATGTGGCAGGACACCAGCGGCCCGATCCCGATGCGCCTGTTCGTGCGCCAGTCGGTGTCCGACCAGGTCGTGCCGGCGGAGTGGTTTCGCATCACCAAGGCTGGCCTGGCGTACTACGCCGACTATTTCGGCATCCCCTATCCGTTCAAGAAATATGACCAGATCTTGGTGCCGCAGTTCATCTACGGCGCCATGGAAAACGCAGCCGCGATCACCTTCACCGAAACGCGCTTTCTGTCCGACACGCCCATGACCACCGAGCGCAGCCGATCCCTGGCCTCGGTGATCCTGCATGAGATGGCGCATCAGTGGTTCGGCGACCTGGTGACCATGCGCTGGTGGAATGGCCTGTGGCTCAACGAGAGCTTCGCGTCATACATGCAGACCCTGGCCAGTTCGAAGTCCCCCGGGTCGGAAGCAACCTGGCCGGCGTTCTTCCAATCCAAGCAACGCGCCTATGAAACCGATTCGAGCATCACCACGCATCCAGTCGAAGTGCCGGTGGCATCGACAGCCAACGCCTTCGACAACATCGATGCGATCACCTACAACAAGGGTGCTTCGGTACTGCACCAGATGCGCAAGCTGATTGGCGACGAGGCATTCCAGCGCGGCGTGCACGAGTACCTGGTCGCACACGCCTATGGCAATGCAACGCTGGACGACTTCATCGGCGCCATGTCCACCGCGTCCGGGCGCGATCTCCGGCCCTGGGCGCAGCAGTGGCTGTACTTGCCCGGCGTCGACATATTGAGCGCCGACTTTGCCTGCACGGGCGGAAAGGTGAGCCGGTTCCAGCTGCGGCAGGCTCCGGCGAATGCCGCCAATCCGGCGCTGCGCGGGCAGCGTGTGCAGGTGGCGCTGTTCTCTGTGGACGGCGGAAAACTCGCGCTGACTGCAAAGCAGGTCGTGGACTATGCCGGCCCGAGCACGGACGTACCCGAATTCGTCGGCGCGACCTGTCCGGACCTTGTGTATCCGAACTACGAGGACTGGGGTTACGTGAAGGTGCTGCTCGACCCGGCGTCGTTCGCGACGGCGCGGACGCACCTGGCGCAAGTCGATGACACCCTGCTGCGCTCGATGCTGTGGCGCAGCCTGACCGACGGGCGCAACGACGGCACGCTGGCATTGCAGGACTTCATCGGTGCAGTCCTCGACAACCTGCCCAGGGAGCCCGACTCGGCGCTGTTGCACCAGGCGCTGGGCGCACTGGATTCAGCGCGCGACTACCTGCGCATTTTCGGCGGCGCGCAGGCTGCCGAGCTATCCACCCGGATCGAAGACACGCTCTGGACCGGACTGCTGGCTGACGCCGGCGACCGCGATCGCGGCACCGACTGGTTCGATACCTACGTTGATACAGCGGGTAGCAAGTCGTCCCTGGATAAGTTGCGCGGCATCCTGGATGCACGCGTCGCCATCGGCGGCATGCAGATCAGCCAAGAGCAGCGCTGGCAGATCGTGCGGCAACTCAATCGCTTCGATGCGCCCGGGAGCGCTGCACTCATCGCAGCGGAACTGGGGCGCGACAAGAGCGAGCGGGGCCAACTCAGCGCCCTGGCCGCAACCGTCAGCCGTCCGGATCCGGCGGTCAAGCAGGCGTGGCTGGAGAAACTGCAGTCGCTGGATGGTGCCGAGCCGTTCTCGCGCCTGCGCGTGGTGTTGAACAACCTGTATCCCCCGGGTCAGGGCGCACTCGCCGAGGCCAGCGCCGAGCAGCGCCTTGCCAGCCTGGCGCCGATCGACGCCAAGGCGGAGCCGGTGTTCCTGCGCAACTACGTATCCGCAATCATTCCAGCAGCTTGCACCCCTGCAAGCGTGGCGCGTCTGCAACGGGCCATCGACGCATCCGGCGCGCTGAGCACCGCCAGCCAGCGGGCCTTGCAGTCCGAGCACGAGTCGGACCAACGCTGCGTGAACATCCGGGCCAAATACGAGGCCGGCGCAGGGTCCCGCTAAGGCTGGCGCAGCGGCCGTGGGTCATAATCGGATCCTCCACGGAGGATTCGATCTTGGCCAGCAGCCCCCTCGACGCCGACGTCCGCGCACCCTCGCGGATCGCCTTCCTCCCGCCCCGAGCCCTGGGCGGCTTCGCCCTGGCGATCGCCGCGGTGCTGGTGCTGGCAATCCTGTCTTACACATCGCTGGCCGAGCGCACGCGCTCGGCGGACAAGGTATCCCGGGCGCTCGAGACGGTTGCCGAGGTACAGGGCGCGGTCTCGCTCGCCAAGGACCTGCAAGTGGGTTACCGCGGTTACCTGTTGACCGCCGACGAGGCCTACCTGCAACCGTACCTGCAGGCGATCGACCAACTGCCGGGTTATGTCCGGCAACTCAGGCTGTTGGCGCAGGACCAGCCGGAGCGGGCGGCGAAGGTGGATGCGTTCGATCGGGCGCTTGGCGCTGCGATGCGCAACTATGCGCAGTCCCTGGCGCGCCACCGCGCCGCCGTCGCGGGCAGCGGGAACAATCTGCAGGACCTCGCGCGTGCCCAGCAAAAGATGGACGAGGTCCGCGCACTGGCAACCGGCATCAATGACGACGCGCGGGCAGCACTGGCGCGCGACCAGGCCGACTGGGTCTCCGCTGCGCGCAGTTCGTTCCTGGTCCAGATAGGTGGCTCGGCCGTCCTGCTGTTGCTGATCATCGCGGCAATGGTGGTTGCCTCGCGCGAACACCGCCACCGCGGCACCCAGGATTGGCTGCTTGCCGGCCAGGCTGGGCTGTCGGCGCGTTTGCAGGGGGACTTGCGCCTGGATTCGCTTGGCGAGTCCGTGCTCGATTTCCTGGCCCATTTCCTCGATGCGCAGCGTGGCGCGATCTACGTGGTGGATGGCGAACGGCTGGAGCTGATGGCAGCGTATGCGGCGTCCAACGCACCCGCTGTCATGGCCGTAGGCGACGGCCTGGTCGGCCAGGCCGTGCGCGCCGGCCGCGCGCAACACGTCACCGACTTGCCGGAAGGATACTTCGGGATCAGCTCCGGCTTGGGCGATGCGCGCGCGCGCGAGCTGCTGGTTGCGCCCGGCAAGGTCGGCAACCGCACCTACGCGGTGATGGAGCTTGGCTTCTTCCGCGCCTTGCAGCCCTACGACATCGAATTCCTCGACCGCGTCTCCGAATCGCTGGGCGTCTCGGTGCGTGCGGCCCAGGATCGCTCGCGACTGGAATCCCTGCTTGAGGAAACCCAGCGCCAGTCCGAGGAACTGCAGACCCAGCAGGAAGAACTCCGGGTCACCAACGAGGAGCTCGAGGAACAGGGCCGCCTGCTGCGCGAGTCGCAGGCAATGCTGGAAGCGCAGCAGTCCGACCTTGAGGAAAGCAATGTCCAGCTCGAAGAGCAGACCCAGCAGCTGGAAAGCCAGCGCGACCAGCTCACGCAAGCGCAGCAGGGCCTGGAGGAACGCGCCGAAGACCTGCAGCGGGCCAATCGCTACAAGAACGAGTTCCTGGCCAACATGAGCCACGAACTGCGCACGCCGCTCAATTCCAGCCTGATCCTGGCAAAACTGCTCGCCGACAATCCAAGCGGCAACCTGAGCACCGAACAGGTGCACTTCGCGCAGACCATCAGCGATGCGGGCAACGACCTGCTCGCACTGATCAACGACATCCTCGACCTGTCCAAGATCGAGGCGGGCAAGGTGGACATCCACCGCGAGTCGATCGACATCGGCGCGATGGTTCAATCCATGCAGCGGACCTTCCAGCCCATCGCCGCCAGTCGCGAGCTGTCGCTCGACGTCCGCATCGAGCCGGGCTGCCCGACACAGATGGTCTCGGACCGCACGCGGGTCGCGCAGATCCTCAAGAACCTGCTGTCGAACGCGCTAAAGTTCACCGAAAAGGGCGATGTGGCGCTGAGCGTGCGCGGCGATGGCGCTGGCGGGGTTGCTTTCGCGGTGCGCGACACGGGCATCGGCCTGCCCGAGCACCAGCAAGGCATCATCTTCGAGGCGTTCCGTCAGGCTGACGGCAGCACCCATCGCAAGTACGGCGGTACCGGCCTGGGCCTGTCGATTTCGCGCGACTTGGCGCGACTGCTCGGCGGCGACATCACGGTCAGCAGCCGCGCCGGCGAAGGCAGCCTGTTCACCCTGGTGCTTCCGGTTGAAGGCGTCGAAGGCCATACCCGCGAAAGCCTGCACACCGAACACATGGTGCCAACGCCGGCACCGCGGCCGATCACCAGCAGTCCCGCGCCGGTGCCGGCGCCGGCGCCGGCGCCGGGAAAGCTGCCAGTCGATGCTCCCCACGCCGAGCCGCTGATTGACGATGATCGCTACGAGCTGACTGGTACGCGCACCCTGCTGGTGATCGAGGATGACGTCGAGTTCGCGCGTATCCTGCGTGACCTCGCGCGGGAAATGGGCTTCCAGTGCGTGGTCACCCACAGCGCGGGCGCGGGCATGTCGGCGGCGGCGCGCTATTCTCCCAGCGCGATCCTTCTCGACGTCAAGTTGCCCGACCATTCCGGCCTCGGCGTGCTTGACCAGCTCAAGCGCGATTCGCGAACCCGCCATGTTCCGGTGCACGTGATGTCGGGATCGGACTTCGCGCGCGAGGCACGCGAACTGGGTGCGGTCGGATACGCACTCAAGCCGGTCACCCGCGAGCAGCTGGTGAGCGCGCTGCAGGGCCTGGAGGCCAAGTTCACCCAAGTGTTGCATCGCGTGCTGATCGTCGAAGATGATGCGCGCCAGCGCGACAGCGTGGTTGCCCTGCTGGCCGGCGAGAACATCCAGCTGGTCGCAGTGCCCAACGCGCGCCTGGCGCTGGAAGCGCTGTCGAAGTCCACCTTCGATTGCATCGTGATGGACCTGAACCTGCCCGACCTGAGCGGCTACGAGTTGCTCGAGCAGATGTCGCAGCGCGAGGACGTGCCATTTCCGCCGGTAATCGTCTACACCGGTCACAGCCTGTCGCGCGACGAGGAACTGTCGCTGCGGCGGTTTTCCAAGAGCATCATCATCAAGGGCGCGCGCTCGCCCGAGCGGCTGCTCGACGAAGTCACCCTGTTCCTGCACCAGGTCGAGTCGACCCTGTCGACCGAACGCCAGGTCATGCTCAAGGCGGTGCGCAACCGCGAGGCGGCGCTGGAAGGCCGCCGGGTGCTGGTGGTCGAGGACGACGTGCGCAACGTATTCGCCCTCACCAGTGTGCTCGAGCCCAAGGGCGCCAAGGTGCTGATCGCGCGCAATGGCCGCGAAGCGCTGGATGTTCTCGAGCGCGAGTTCGGCAAGGATGCCGGCGGTGTCGACATGGTGCTGATGGACATCATGATGCCGGAGATGGATGGCCTGACCTGCATGCGCGAGATCCGCAAGCAGCCGGCCTGGCAACGCATTCCGATCATCGCGCTGACCGCCAAGGCGATGCGCGATGACCAGGAAGAATGCCTGGCTGCGGGCGCGAGCGATTACATCGCCAAGCCCCTCGACGTCGAGCGCCTGCTGTCGCTGGTGCGCGTGTGGATGCCAAAATGAATCCATCCGCGGACGACGGCAGCGACGCAGGCAGCGATACCGACCTCGAAATCGCCCTGCTGATCGAGGCCATCTACCGCAAATACCACTACGACTTCCGTGGCTATGCGCGCTCGTCGCTCAAACGGCGCCTGTCCTCGGCAATGATCCGCTTCGGCTGCGCGACGGTGTCCGAGTTGCAGGGGCGGGTCGTGCGCGATGGCAAGTTGTTCCACAGCCTGCTCGACTACCTCACCGTGCAGGTCAGCGAGATGTTCCGCGATCCGACTTACTTCAAGGCTCTGCGCACCACCGTGCTCCCGCGCCTGGCGACCTATCCCTCGCTCAAGCTGTGGGTCGCTGGTTGCAGCACCGGCGAAGAGGTGTATTCGCTGGCCATCCTGCTGCAGGAAGAGGGACTGCTGGCGCGATCGCACATCTACGCCACCGATATCAATGCCGGCGCCCTCGCCCGCGCACAGGCCGGCGTGTACGAAATCGACCGGATCGCCGGCTTCACCGCCAACCACCAGGCGTCCGGCGCCAAGGCATCGCTGTCGGAGTACTACACCGCCTCCTATGGCCGTGCCGTGTTCGATCGCGAGCTGCGCCGCAACGTGGTGTTTTCCGACCACAGCCTGGCCACCGACAGCGTGTTTTCCGAGGTGCAGATGGTCTCGTGCCGGAATGTGCTGATCTATTTCAATCCGCCGTTGCAGGCACGCGCGGTGGGATTGTTCCGCGATGCGCTCTGCCCGATGGGTTTCCTTGGCCTGGGCTCTCGCGAATCACTACGCTTCTCGCCCCATGGCGATGGCTTTGCGGAGATCAATCGCGAGGAACGCATCTTCCAGAAGCGGGGAAGTTGATGGCTCCCCTGCCGCCCCTGCAACCCCTGCCCGCCTCGGCCATCGTGATCGGCGCTTCGCTCGGTGGCGTGGAAGCGCTTAAGCCGCTGCTGTCGGCACTGACCCTGCACTCGCCGCCAGTGCTGGTGGTGGTGCATATCCCGCGCCAACGTCCCAGCCTGCTCGCGAAGATCTTCTCAATGGCCGCGCTCGGGTCGGTACACGAAGCAATCGACAAGATGCCGATAGCGCGTGGCGAGGTCTATTTCGCCCCGCCCGATTATCATCTGCTGGTCGAACCCGGTCCGCGCCTGGCGTTGTCGATCGACGAACCAGTGCAATATTGCCGCCCATCGATCGACGTCCTGTTCGAAAGTGCCGCCGATGCCTTCGGCGATGCGCTGGTCGCCATCGTGCTGACCGGCAACAATGATGACGGCGCGGCCGGGCTGGCGGCCGTGCGCGCCCGCGGCGGCCGGGCCCTGGTCCAGGACCCGGCGCACGCCGCCGGTCCGGTCATGCCGACCGCCGCCTTGCTGCGCGTCCCTGACGCGCAGGTGATGGATTTGCCCCAGCTTGCCCGATGGATTGGAACTGTGGTCATGAAGGAACTGACATGACGATTGATGCACTGTCTGCCGACCGACCGGTCGCCACCTGCCTGCTGGTCGACGACCGGCCGGAAAACCTTCTCGCCTTGCGTGCGCTTTTGCGCGCACAGGACGTGGACGTGCTCGAAGCCCGCTCCGGGCCCGAAGCGCTTGAGCTGCTGCTGTTGCACGACGTGGCGCTGGTATTGCTGGACGTGCAGATGCCCGGCATGGATGGCTTTGAGGTTGCCGAGCTGATGCGCGGCAGCGAGCGCACCCGGCACGTGCCGATCATCTTCATCACCGCCGGCTCGCACGACCAGGCGCGTGTGTTCAAGGGCTATGACACCGGCGCGGTGGACTACCTGCACAAGCCCGTGGACCCGGGCGTATTGCGCAACAAGGCCGGCGTGTTTTTCGAATTGCACCGGCAACGCCAGCAATTGGCGATCAACCTGCGCGAACGCGAAAAGGCACTGCACCTCAACGAAATGTTCATGGCCGTACTCGGGCATGACCTGCGCTCGCCGCTGGCGGCGATCAGCATGGGCGCGGAACTGATCGCAGGCCGCCCGGACCCTGCACTGGTCCCCGAGATCGCCCGCCGCATCCTGTCCAGTGTGGGTCGCATGGAGCAACTGATCGGCGACCTGCTTGATGTCGCGCGGTCGCGGCTGGGCGGCGGACTGCCGCTGCAGTCGGGCGCCACCGACCTGCATGAGCTGGTCGAGCGCGCCGTACAGGAACAACGCATGCGCTTCCCGGATCGGCAGATCGATGTCCAGGCGAAGGGTGCGCAGCAGGGCGAATGGGATGCCGGCCGCCTGCTGCAGATGGTCAACAACCTGCTGGGCAACGCCATCGAGCACGGTAGCGCAGGATTCCCCATCGGCGTGGAAGTGGACGGGACGGCCGCTGACCGGGTGCGCCTGGCGATCAGCAACCACGGCCTGATCCCGGAGAATATGCGCGAGTCGATGTTCGATCCGTTTCGGACCGGATCGGCCGCGTCCGGTCCGCGCGGCGGCCTCGGCCTGGGCCTGTATATCGCACAGCAGATCGCGCTGGCGCACGGTGGCGAGTTGCAGCTCGACTCGAGCGCGGACGGCAGGACCATCGCGACGGTCCTGTTCCCGCGCCGGCGCACCGTGTTCGGAACCGCCCGCGCGCCCTGATCGCATCCAGCGCATCTGCTCAGCAGCGCAGCCGCTCAGCCGTCAATGAAGTGTCTGCCCCGTTGGCGGCACTGCAGCCGGCGGCGTCAGCGTCGAGGCAGCCCCGGGCGGCAGTGTCGGAACCCCGGCGGCGGCGGGGGCGATACTGGCGTCGCTCCATACCGGCGCGATCACCACGCGGCGGAACGCGTCGCGCCCGGCTTCCCGTTCCGCGCCTGTCTGGCCGCGTTGCGGATACGCCGACGCGGCCTCGGCGCGAAGACCTGCCGCCACCAGGCGGGCCGCGACGACCTCCGCGCGCTTGCGCGCCATCGCCCGATTACCCCGTCCGTCGCTGCTGGCATAGCCATAGACCACGACGTCCCGCACCCGCCAGCGGGCCAGGGCCCATATCGCGAGATCCAGGCCTCCGGTTGCCTTCGCATCCAGCGTCGACCCGCCACCCGCGAATGACAGCGGCGGCACGCCACGCATCGGCGGAACGACCGTGATGTCCCAGCGCGGGAAGCGCGCGCGCAGGCGCGATTCCAGGGCACGGCAAGCGGCGAGGTCCAGTGAATCGTCGGCCATGAAAAGGTGTACCTGGTGGGCTTTCACATCCACGCGTCGCGCCGCCATCGCCCAGGGCACGGCATCCAGGGCCGCGTCCACCGGATCCACCCTAGGCGGCGGCACGATCCGCGCCTGCGCCGCCTGCCGCTCCAGCGCCAGGTCGATCAACGCGGCGCGCTCCGGGTTTGCCTCGATGATCGGCGACAGCTGCAAGACAATGTGCTTGCCGAGCGCTTTGGTAATGGCCGCGCGCAGCTTCTGGTCGTCGCCATGGTCGTAGTGCCGCGCGGCAATGGTCAGGTCGATGTGCACGGGATCCCGGGCTTCGCCCGTGGCCACCTTCAAGCTGAGCACGCGACTGCCCTCGGCGCCGAACACCTCGGAAACTGCGCCGCGCACGCTGGTCGTCACCTTGGCCTCGCGCTCGATCGCATGCAGAGATTGCAGCAGCGGCCAGCACAGCGGCAACACCAGCAGGAACGCCAGGGCGGTCTGCCAGACCAGCGCATGCCGCACCTTGCGGATGCTGAAGCCATACCAGGTCGCGATGGCGGTGACACTGAGCGCAATCGCCACCAGGTTGGTGGTGAACAGCAGCAATGCGCCACGCATCACCACCCATTGGCCGGAGGCGAGTCCATAGCCGACCACCGCCATTGGTGGCATCAGGGCGGTGGCAATGGCCACGCCGACGATGGCCCCGCCGCGGCCGCGCACCATGGCATAACCACCGGCCAGGCCAGACAGGATCGCAACCATCAGGTCGAACAGGCTGGGCCGTGTCCGCGCGGCGATCTCCGGTGTGATGTCACGGATGGGCGACATCAGAACGATGATCGCCGCGGTCGCCAGCGCCACCGCCATGCCGGTCGCCAGCACCAGTGCAGCGTCGCGGACACGCAAGTGGTCCAGCGTGCCGATCCCGAGGCCGAGTCGGACGATTGGCGCCATTAATGGCGAGATCAACATCGCACCGATGATGACCGCCGGGGAGTTCAGCAGCAGGCCGATGGTCGCGATCCCCGCGGACATGGCGCACATGAACAGATAGCCGCCGCTCGCGGAACCTTCCTGGTCGGCGTCGGCGATGACCTTGGCGTGATCCACCGAGTTGCACATATGGCGCCAGCGCTTGGTACCCAGCCGCAACCGGGCGATCGGTGTCCGCAGGAAGGTATGCATGATGTCGGCGACCAACCCCCGCCCTGCGGCAAACACGCGGGTGCCCGGGACGCGAGGACGTGCGTTGGATGAACCCATCAGGACCTGCCGCTGTGTATGCGCGACGATGATACCGCCCATCCGGGCGCCGCGAGTCGACATGCGGTCGCCTCAACTGCGCGCATCGGGATGAATGGCACCAATCCCAGCCAACGCCCGTGGCGATGATTCATCGCAGGTCGGGTTTCGGGACCCGTTGCTAAGTTTCGATTAATCTGCGGTCGTCATCATGGTGCTGCGACATTCCTGCCGCACCCCGAGGAACACAGATGAAAAAGACCTTGCTTGCGATGGCCTCTGCCCTGGTGCTTGCCGGTGCAATGAGCTCGACAGCGTCCGCGCAATCCACTGGCTACTATGATCGTGACGGCTATTACCAGTCCAACGGCCGTGATTCCGACAGTGACGGCATCCTTGATCGCAATGACGCCTACGACAACCGCGATGGCGATTCCTATGCATACGACATGGACCGCGATGGAGTTCCGGATCGCAACGACAGCTATGACAACCGCGATGACGGCGGCTACGCGCATGACATGGATCGCGACGGCGTTGATGATCGTCGCGATACCTGGGACAACCGCACCCGCACCAGCTGGGATGGCAACCGTAACGGTCGTTCATGCCGTTGCGATTGCCATCCCAGCTGGTACGGGTGCGGTTGTCCCAGGTATCGCGACGATCATCAACGCCGTCCCGATCCATGTCATACGCGTAGCCGCCGCCATCGCGGTTGTCATAGCTGTCGTTGCGATCCGGAATTCCATCGCGATCCGTGTCGTATGAATAGGAGTCGCCATCGCCGTTGTCGTAGGCGTCGTTGCGATCAAGGATGCCGTCACTGTCGGAATCACGGTCGTTGGACTGGTAATAGCCGTCACGATCATAGTAGCCATTGGATTGCGCGGACGCGGTCGAACTCATTGCGCCGGCAAGCACCAGGGCAGAGGCCATCGCAAGCAAAGTCTTTTTCATCTGTGTTCCTCGGGGTGCGGCAGGAATGTCGCAGCACCATGATGACGACCGCAGATTAATTGAAACTTAGCAACGGCTCGCGAAACCCGACCTGCGATGAATCATCGCCACGG
>JBKJMY010000233.1:0-6366 GCA_046596115.1 Arenimonas sp. | reverse complement strand
TGCTGTGGAACCCGGAGACCGACGGCACCGACATCACCGTCGAGGCGCTCGACGGTGTTGTTACCCTGACCGGCCATGCCGACACCTTGGCAGCCAAGAACACCGCCACCCGCCTGGCGCAGAGCACGCGCGGCACGGCGCGGGTCGACAACCGCGTGATGGTGGATTCAAAGGGACAGGTCGTCCTGGCCCGGGCCCCTGATGGTGATACGGCGATGAGCGACACCTGGGTGGCGGCCAAGGTGAACTCGAGCCTGATGTGGAGCGCAGGCGTTGATGCCGGTGACATCGACGTCAGTGCCAAGGACGGCGTCGTCACGTTGACCGGCGTGGCTGACAGCGCCGCTGCCCGGAGACAGGCTGTTGACATGGCCCAGAGCGTGCGGGGCGTGAAGCGCGTGGACGCCAGCGAGCTGCGGATCGAAGTCGCGGGCGAAGTCTCGCAGCGCTGATCCGGAGTCGTAGTTGCACCACTGCTCACTCATCGTGAGTCGACAAGCGGCAACCACGGCCGCATCCCACCCAGGAGAAAGTTCATGAGTAATGCTTCCAACACCTCGGCCGGCTCGGCCTCGCGATCCACAGGCACGGCCAGCGGCAAGAAGACCGGGCTGCACCAGCCCTCGGACGACAAGCGGATCGAAGACAAGCTCGGCAACGTCGACTTGGCCTCCCGCGGATCCAAGGTCCACGACCACCTGCGCGACAAGCGCGGTAATGGCGTCACCGACGACTACGACGACTCGATCGGGCACGACGCAGAGTCGCATTACGCGCAGGACAACGAGGCGCAGCGCTCCAAGGGCTGAGCGCGGCACTGCACGTGGGGCCAGATGACCGGCATCGGATTCGTGGGCGGTGGTGCGATCCTCAAGCACGACCACTCTGCCCAGGATGTATGCGCCGTGGCTGGGCAAGTATCACGTTGTCCGTGTCAATCGCCGAAATGCGTTGCGTTTTGTTAGGGAGACCCCAAAGGGTGCCCGGCGACGGACTCTGGAGCAGCGCAGCAGTGAAACGAGCGAGCACACCCATGAAACGCGTTGCATCGGTGGCGGCGCTCGGCGCCTGCGCAATGGCGGGCCTGGCGCTCGCATTGACCGGCAATCCGGCCCCTCCGCCGACCTCCGGAACATCGAGCCTTGTCGGAAACCGCGTGATAGCCCAGGCGGCACCGGCCTTGTCGAATCCGGCGCAGCTGCGCAAGGCCCAGCTTGCCGCGCTGGGATCGACGCCACGCGATGGCATGACCACGCGCAACGGCAGTGGCTGGCTGCGCAGCTTCAACCGGTCCGGCGCGATCGATACGGACAATGCATTCTTCCACAGCCTCGGCAGCAACGGCCGCAGCTGCGACAGCTGCCATCGGCTTGAAGCGGCATGGTCTATTACACCCCCTGAACTTCGCGCGCGTTTCACTGCCACCGGCGGTACCGATCCCATCTTTCGTCGCAACGATGGTTCCAATTCCCCGAACGCCGATGTCTCAACGGTGGGTGCACGAAGGCTGGCCTACAGCATGCTGCTTACGCACGGCGTGATCCGGGTCGGTTTGCCAATCCCCGCGAATGCGGAATTCGTCCTCGACGCTGTCGACGATCCCTACGGTTTCGCCAGTTCTGCCGAGCTTTCCCTGTTCCGTCGTCCATTGCCTTCCACGAACCTCTCATTCCTGACCGGCGTCATGTGGGATGCGCGCGAAACCGCGACACCCTTTCTTCCACCGATGCATGCGGGACAGAACCATACGGCCCTGGTAAATTCGCTGATCCACCAAGTGGTATCTGCGACCGTCGGACATGCCGAAGGACTGGATCCGACCGATGCGCAGATGGCTGACATCGTAGTGTTCGAGACTGGCCTTACCACCGCGCAGATCCGCGACGATGTCGCTGGCTATCTCAATGACGCCGACGCCATCGGTGGCCCGCGCGTCCTTGCCCAGCAGCGCTTCCACATCGGCATCAACGACACGCTGGGCGGCGATCCGACCGGGGCGTCGTTTGAACCCGACTCCATGTCCCTGTTCCGTGGATGGGCAGACCGGGAAGGCGATGGAAAGCAGGAAAGCGCTCGGCTTTCGATCGCACGCGGCGAACGGTTGTTCAACGACAAGCCAATCAACATCTCCGGCGTCGGAGGACTGAACGACGCGCTGGGTGCCGCAAATATTGTCGGCACGTGCACGACGTGCCACAACTCGCCAAACGTAGGCAATCATTCGGTGGCCTTGCCGCTGAACATTGGCCTGGCGGACGCCTCCCGGCGCACTCCCGACATGCCGCTGTACATCCTGCGCCAAAAAACCACCAACGCCATTGTAAGGACGACCGACCCGGGACTCGCGCTCGTCACCGGCAAGTGGAAGGACATCGGACGATTCAAGGGTCCGATTTTGCGTGGTCTCGCCGCGCGCCCACCCTATTTCCACAACGGGTTCGCCGCATCGCTGGAAGATGTGGTGGAGTTCTACGACACGCGCTTCAACATGAACTTGACGCAGCGCGAAAAGGCCGACATGGCGGCGTTCCTGCGTTCCTTGTAGTTTCGCCGGACACGCACAAATCCATACGCGTCGCCTCGGCGCTCTGGCTGCCGGGGCACGGGTTGGGATCACCCACCTCAAACTCACCCGGGCGGGGCGGAGTCCTGGCCATCAGCGGCGGCAACCCTGTGTTCATTTCGACCGCGCTAAGCTTGTGGTCGGTAGGGAAACGGATGCCTTTGCCATGACCCAAGCACAATGCCGATGACCATCGAGCGCTCCGACGCGCTGGTGTTCTTCGGCGCCACCGGCGACCTGGCCTTCAAGCAGATCTTCCCGGCACTGCAGGCGATGACGGCTGAAGGCGAGCTGGAGATGCCGGTGATCGGCGTTGCCCGCGAAGACTGGGGTGACGAACACCTGCGCGAGCGCGCCCGCGCCAGCCTTGCCGCGAATGGCGATGTTGACGAGGCTGCCTTCGCCCGGCTCTCGGCCCGGCTGAAATTCCTGCGCGGCGACTACACCGACCCGGATACCTTCACCCGCTTGCGTGCGGCGCTCGGCGAGGCCAGGCGACCGCTGCACTACCTGGCCATTCCGCCAAGCCTGTTCGCAATCGTCGTCAATGGACTGCATGCCGCTGGCTGCGATCGCGATGCCCGCGTCGTGGTGGAAAAACCCTTCGGCCGCAGCCTTGCCAGTGCCCGGGAACTGGATGCGGCGCTGCACGAAGTGTTCCCGGAAACATCGATCTTCCGCATCGATCATTTCCTCGGCAAGGAAGCGGTGCAGAACCTGCAGTACTTCCGCTTTGCCAACGCCTTCCTCGAGCCGGTCTGGAACCGCAACTACGTGGACAACGTCCAGATCACCATGGCCGAGGACTTTGGCGTTGATGGTCGGGGCGCGTTCTACGACGAAGTCGGTGCAGTCCGCGACGTGGTGCAGAACCACCTGTTACAGATCGTGGCCCTGCTGGCGATGGATCCCCCAGTCGGGCGCGATGCCGAATCGATGCACCAGGAACGGCTGCGCATCTTTCGTTCGATGCGACCGCTGCAACCCGATGACGTGGTGCGCGGGCAGTTCGATGGCTATCGCGACGAGCGGGGCGTCGCCGCGGACTCGACGGTTGAAACCTTCGCCGCCATGCGCCTGTGGATCGACAACTGGCGCTGGGCGGGCGTGCCGTTCTACATCCGCACCGGCAAGAAACTGGCGATCACCAGCACCGAGGTTCTGGTGGACCTGAAGGCCACGCCGACTACTATCTTCGACGAGGCGCCGCCCGATCGCGCCAATTACTATCGCTTCCGGCTCAGCCCGGAAGTAGCGATCTCGGCTGGCGTGCGGGTCAAGTCGCCGGGGGAATCGATGCGCGGCGAGCCGGTGGAACTGGTGTTGCGCAGTCCGCTCAAACGCGGCAAGTCGGCCTACCACCGCCTGCTTGGCGATGCCATCCGCGGCGAGACCTCGCTGTTCAGCCGGGATGATTGCGTCGAGGCAGCGTGGAAAGTGGTGGATCCGGTGCTGGGTGATGTCGTACCGGTGCGGCCCTACGCAGCCGGCAGTTGGGGACCGGCCGAGAGTGACGAATTGGTTGCCGGCACGGATTCCTGGCACGACCCGATGCCGGAGCAAGCGTGATGCCGGCGCCGCAGCCGCTGCTGTTGATGCTGGACGTCGACAACACCCTGCTCGACAACGACCGCTTCGGCGCCGACCTGGGCGACTGGCTTGAATCGGCCTTCGGTGCCGGCGAACGTACGCGCTACTGGGCAATCTACGACGTCTTGAAGAAATCGCTCGGCTACGCCGACTACCTCGGCGCGCTGCAGTTGTTCCGGGCCGGCAATGGCGACCAGGCGCGATTGCAGCAGGCCGGCGAGTTCATGCTCGACTACCCGTTCAAGGAGCGCCTGTATCCACAGGCACTCGAAGTCATAGCCCACCTGTCCGGGATCGCACCGGTGATCGTGCTGTCCGACGGCGACATGGTGTTCCAGCCGCGCAAGATTCGCCGCGCCGGCATCGCCGCTGCGGTCGATGGGCGTGTGCTGGTGTACCTGCACAAGCAACACGAGCTCGACGACCTGCGCTACCGCTATCCGGCGCATCGCTACAGCATGGTTGACGACAAACCGCTGTTGCTGTCGGAGATGAAGCGCGCGCCGGGCATCGCGCTGCAGACGATCTTCGTGCGCCAGGGCCACTACGCGCTTGCCACCGAAGCCGCCACGCTGTCGCCGCCACCGGATCGCATGATCATGCGCATCGGCGAGTTACTCTCATTTGTCCGCCACGATTTTGAAGCGGGCGCGAGCCTTGCCGGCGCGCCCGCACTCCAAGAGGAAACCCCATGAAGCAGACACAGGCATTGCACGCGCTCGGCCAGAGCCTCTGGCTCGACAACATCACCCGCGACATGCTCGGCGACGGCACCCTGCAGGCCTACATCCATGATCGCTCGATAACCGGGCTCACCTCCAACCCCAGCATCTTCGATGCCGCCATCGCCAACGGCACCAGCTACGACGCGCAGATTGCCGAACTTGCCAATCGCGGCCTGTCAGGCGAGACCCTGTTCCTGCAAATGGCGCTGTCCGACCTGCGCCAAGCTGCGGACTTGTTCGCCGCCGAGCACACACACACCGGTGGCATTGATGGTTGGGTGTCGATGGAAGTCTCGCCCCTGCTGGCCGACGATACCGAGGGCACCATCGAGGCTGCCCGCAGCATTTTCGACGCCGCTGGACGCAGCAATCTTTTTGTGAAAATTCCCGGTACCCCGGCCGGCGTTTCGGCGATCGAAGAGACGATCTTCGCCGGCGTTCCGGTCAACGTCACCTTGCTGTTCGATTGGCAGCAGTACCTGGACAGCGCCAACGCCTACCTGCGCGGCATCGAACGGCGCATTGCCGCAGGGCTGGACCCGCGTGTTGCATCGGTCGCTTCGCTGTTCATCAGCCGATGGGATGCCGCCATCCATGACACAGCGCCCGGCCCCCTGCGCAACAAGCTCGGGTTGGCGGTGGCCGGACGTACCTATCGTGCCTATCGGGAGTTGCTCGAGTCGCCGCGCTGGTGCGTGCTCGCTGAGGCCGGTGCACTGCCGCAGCGGCTGTTGTGGGCAAGCACCGGCACCAAGGACGCATCACTTCCCACCGATTATTACGTCCGGGCGCTGGCCGCGCCAAACACCGTGGACACGATCCCGGAGAAAACCCTGCTCGCGCTGGACGACGACGATACCGCCGTGCCTGTGCCCATGGCCGCCGATGGCGAGAATGCCGATGCGATGCTGGCGCGTTTCGCCGAGGCGCGAATCGATGTCAGTGGTCTCGCCGCGCGCCTGCAACTGGACGGTGCCGCCGCCTTCGTGAAGTCATGGAACAGCCTGCTCGGTCGCATCCAGGCCAGGCTGGAGGCGAGCGCGTGAGCCAACTGTCCGATGACCCGCAGTGGGCTGCCCTGATCCGTCGCTATCGCGACGCGCGCAAGGCCGGACCATGAGCGCGGGCGACAGTCAGCGCGCCGGACAACCGGCACAGTCATCCGACCTCGTTGACGTCGGCAAGCTGTTGGCTGCGTATTGCGATCTCAAGCCCGATCCGTCGGTGGCGGCGCAGCGCGTCGCGTTCGGCACCTCCGGGCATCGCGGCAGTGCCTTCAGCACCAGCTTCAACCAATGGCATGTGCTGGCGATCAGCCAGGCCATCTGCGACTACCGCGTCGCGCAGGGTGTGGACGGACCGTTGTTTATCGGCGCCGATACCCATGCACTGTCCGCACCAGCGCTCGACAGCGCGCTCGAAGTCCTGGCGGCGAACCAGGTGCAGGTGCGCGTGTCCAAGGGCGGCGAGTTCACGCCGACGCCGGCT
>JBKJMY010000120.1:0-17966 GCA_046596115.1 Arenimonas sp. | reverse complement strand
ACCAGGAGCCGCTCTTCTCGAGCACCTTGGCCTCGACGCCCATGTCGATGATCTCGCCTTGCCGGCTGATGCCTTCGCCGTACAGGATGTCGAACTCGGCCGTCTTGAAGGGCGGCGCGACCTTGTTCTTGACGACCTTGACCTTGGTCTCGTTGCCGATGACCTCTTCGCCACGCTTGATGCTGCCGATGCGACGGATGTCGAGCCGCACCGAGGCGTAGAACTTCAGTGCGTTGCCGCCGGTGGTGGTCTCGGGCGAGCCGAACATGACGCCGATCTTCATGCGGATCTGGTTGATGAAGATGACCATGGTGTTGGTCTTCTTGATGTTGGCGGTGAGCTTGCGCAAGGCCTGGCTCATCAGGCGGGCCTGCAGGCCGACCTGCATTTCGCCCATCTCGCCCTCGATTTCGGCGCGCGGGGTGAGCGCGGCGACCGAGTCGACCACGACCACGTCTACGGCATTCGAGCGGACCAGCATGTCGACGATCTCGAGCGCCTGCTCGCCGGTGTCGGGCTGGGAAATCAGCAGGTCGTCAAGGTTGACGCCCAGCTTGAGAGCGTAGTTGGGATCGAGCGCGTGCTCGGCATCCACGAAGGCCGCGGTGCCACCGGCGCGCTGGCACTGCGCGATGACCTGGAGCGTGAGGGTGGTCTTGCCCGAGGACTCCGGCCCGTAGATTTCCACCACGCGGCCCTTGGGCAGGCCACCAATGCCGAGCGCCATGTCCAACGCCAGCGAACCGGTGCCGATGACCTCGTGGGCCTCGACGTTCTTGTCACCCATCAACATTACCGTGCCTTTGCCGAATTGCTTGTCGATCTGTGCCAGGGCGGCGGTGAGGGCGCGCTTCTTGTTCTCGTCCATGGTGTTTCCTCGAAGGTTGGTTAGCGGATGGGAGAAGACTGGGGCCCGCCGGTCGCAGGGACCGAGACTGCGGCGGATGGATACGATGGCGCGCCGCCGGTTGCCGACGACAGCAGGCAAGCCGGGCGCAACGCGTAGGAATTACACCGATACGTGGGTCGGAAGGAAGCCGCGGCGCGAGCTGCGCTCAACGGCTTGGCCTCACCAGTCCGCAATACAGGCCTTCGATCGCGAAGTCCTGGTCGGGCATCACTTCGATCGGTGCGAAATCCGGATTGCGCGGCAACAGACGGATGCGATCCTTGCCGATCTTCAGCAACTTGACCGTGATCTCGTCATCGATGCGCGCGACCACGATCTGGCCAGAGCGCGCTTCGGAGGTCCGGTGCACGCCAATCAGGTCGCCATCCAGGATGCCGTCGTCGCGCATCGAGTCGCCCTTCACCTTGAGCATGTAATCAGGGGTCGGGAAGAAGAAACTGCGGTCGAGCAGCACGACCTGGTCACTGTCGATGTCGGCGCCGATGGGCGTGCCCGCGGCCACGCGACCCAGGACGGGCAGGCGCAGCACCTCATCCGGGTCGCGGGCCGGCGCGGCCACCGCCTGACGGGCGGCGGACGGCCGCGCCGGCCGCGATTCTGGAAATTCGTCGTCGTCCATCCCCGCGTTCGCCAGCACCGGATGGCACAGGCGAATGCCTCGTGCCTGGCCCGGGATGCGCTTGATCGCACCCTCCCGCTCCAGGATCTCGAGGTGGTACTGCGCGGCGCGTACGCCGCTGAAGCCCAGGGCGCGCGCGATTTCGGCCTGCGAAGGCGGCACGCCGTCGGAGTCGATGCGCTCGGCGATCAGGCTGAGGATGGTTTGCTGCGTGTCGGAGAGATTCATGGTGTTAGTAGTAATACTACTAACGAATCGGCGATGCAAGAGGATGCGTGCAATCAGTCGAGGATGGCGAGCAGGCCCTGCAGCGCCACGGCGACTGTCTGGCGGCGGACTGCCTCGCGGTCCCCATCAAAGTGGAACACCTCGGCCTGAGGATAGCCGCCGCGGCGCTTCCAGCCGATCCAGACCTCGCCGACCGGTTTTTCCGCAGTACCGCCAGTGGGGCCCGCGATACCGGTTACTGCGACCGCCAGCCCTGCCCCCGAGGTGATCAGCGCGCCTGACACCATTTCCAGCACGGTCTCGCGGCTGACCGCACCGAACTGCATCAGCGTCTCGGAGCGCACCCCAAGCAGGGCCTGCTTGGCCTCGTAGCTGTAGGCCGCCAAGCCGCAGTCGAACCATTCGGAGCAGCCGGGGATGTCGGTGATCATCTTGGCGATCCAGCCGCCGGTACAGCTCTCGGCCGTGCAGACCATGGCCCGCTGGATCCGCAGGCGGTCGCCCAGGTTCACCGCCAGCCGGTGCAGGGCGGCGTCGTCATGGGCCGGAATGGTGCTCGTCAGGGCTGTCATCAGGCTAGACTACGGGAGCAGTTATCAGGATGGAACAAGCACTTGCAGCGCCTTCCTGCTGGACAGCGGAGCGCGCTTCGTGCTACTTCGCAAGCGGGAACCTGCCAAAACATTAGCCGCAGCCGTCGAGCATAAGGGGAACACCATGATTGCCATTCAACGCCTTGCCACCACCAGCCTTGCCATCGTGCTGCTGGGTGGCCTGGTCTCCGCCTGCTCCACGACGGGGCACCAGACGACCATGACGCCGGAAGCGATTCCTGCCCAGGTTTGCGGTGGCAATGCCGACAGCGACGGCGACGGCGTCAGCGACTGCGACGACCGCTGCCCCGGCACGATACGCGGCGAAAAAGTCGATCCAGAAGGTTGCCCGATCCCGATGCCGGTCGAGCCGAAGCCCTTCCGCGGTTGATCGCCAGCCGGGCCATCGGCCCTCGCGCTCGCCCGGTGCCGATGGCAAATTCGATCGGCATCGACCCCCACTGAAAATCGCGCGACTAACCGCCGTTTCGAATCGAACGCCCGCAACGGATCGTCAATCATCGCGAACATGCGGGCCCGGCGTCGACCGGGCTCGTCATTTCTGCTGCCTGACAGCCGGTGTCGTACTATCCGGGCGGTTATGAACGCAGATACTGCACCGCCACACACCCCCTTCATGCGCCAGTATTTCGCCGCCAAGGCGGAACACCCGGATGTGCTGCTGTTTTTCCGGATGGGCGATTTCTACGAGCTGTTCCACGATGACGCGCGCAAGGCCGCGCGCCTGCTCGACATCACCCTGACCCAACGCGGCGCATCGGGTGGCGCGCCGATTCCAATGGCCGGCGTGCCGGTGCACGCCGCCGAAGGCTATCTCGCGCGCCTGGTCGCGCTAGGCGAGTCGGTGGCCATCTGCGAACAGATCGGCGATCCGGCATTGTCCAAGGGCCTGGTCGAACGCAAGGTCGTGCGCATCGTCACGCCCGGCACCGTCACCGACGAAGCCATGCTGCAGGAGCGCCGCGACACCCTGCTGCTCGCGGTGGCGCGCAACATGCGGCCAGGCGCGCGTCCGATGTACGCACTGGCTTGGGCGGACCTGTCCGCAGGCCGCTTCCTGGCCTGCGAACTGGATAGCGAAGAACAACTGCACGCCGAAATCGCACGACTGGCCCCGGCCGAGTTGCTGCTTGCCGACGAAGACGGCTGGCCGGCCAACCTGCAGGCGATGCGCGGCGTGCGCAGGCGCGCGCCATGGCTGTTCGATCCGGACAGCTGCCGCCGCCAGTTGCTGGCCTTCTTCAAGCTGCACGACCTGTCCGCCTTCGGGCTTGACGAGCGCCCGCTCGCCACGGCAGCAGCCGGCGCCCTGCTCGGCTACGTCGAGGAAACGCAAAAGCAGCAACTTCCGCACCTGGGCGCCATTGCGCTTGAGTCGGCAGACGACGCCATTGCGATGAATGCAGCGACGCGCCGCCATCTCGAACTCGACGACCGCAGCGATGGCCGCGTCGAGCACACCCTGCTCGGTGTCCTTGACGAAACGGTGACGCCGATGGGTGGCCGGCTGCTGCGCCGCTGGCTGCATCGCCCACTGCGCGACCAACAGGTCGTGCGTGGCCGCCACGATGCAGTAGCGACCCTGCTCGATCACGACGCCGATGCAAACTTGCGCGAATCCTTCCGACGCATCGGCGACCTCGAGCGCATCCTCGCCCGCGTTGCCCTGCGCTCGGCGCGCCCGCGCGACCTGTCCACGTTGCGCGACGGCCTGGCCGCGCTGCCTGCGCTACGCGCACAACTTGCGCCACTGCAATCGCCCCGCCTCGACGCCCTGTCACAGGCTCTGGGCGAACACGCCGAAGAAGCAGCCCTGCTGGCGAGCGCACTGGTCGAGCAGCCACCGGTCATGGCCCGCGACGGTGGCGTCTTCGCGGCCGGATTCGACGCCGAACTCGATGCGTTGCGCAATTTGTCATCCAACGCGGACCAGTTCCTGGTTGACCTGGAAGCGCGCGAACGCGCAGCAAGCGGCATCGCCACGCTGAAGGTCGGCTACAACCGCGTGCACGGCTACTACATCGAGATCAGCAAGGGCCAGTCCCAGCGCGCACCGACGCACTACACGCGTCGGCAAACCCTGACCGGCGCCGAGCGCTACATCACCGAGGAACTCAAAGCCTTCGAGGACAAGGTGCTGTCGGCACGCGAGCGCGCGCTTACCCGCGAACGTGCCTTGTACGAAGAACTACTCGAGGTACTTGGCGCGCGTCTGGAGACACTGCGCAGTTGCGCCGCCGCGTTGTCGGAGCTCGATGTGCTGGCCTGTTTCGCCGAGCGCGCGCGCAGTCTCGACTGGACCCGACCCCGCCTCTCGACGGTGCCCGGCATCGCGATTTCGCGCGGTCGCCATCCGGTGGTGGAGGCCGTGCGCAGCGAGCCATTCGAACCCAATGACCTGCGCCTGGACGAAGATCGCCGCATGCTTGTGGTGACCGGCCCGAACATGGGCGGCAAGTCCACCTACATGCGCCAGGCTGCACTGATCGTCCTGCTGGCGCACATCGGCAGCTTCGTGCCGGCGAGCGACGCCGAACTCGGCCCGATCGATCGCATCCTCACTCGCATCGGCGCCGGCGATGACTTGGCGCGCGGACAGTCCACTTTCATGGTCGAAATGGCGGAGACCAGCTTTATCCTGCACCATGCCACGGCACACTCGCTGGTGTTGATGGACGAGATCGGCCGCGGCACGTCCACTTACGATGGCCTGGCGCTGGCCGAGGCGTGCGCCCTGCATTTGGCCGGAGTGAATCGGGCGATGACGCTGTTCGCCACGCACTACTTCGAACTGACCGCGCTGGCGACCCCCGGCAGCGGTATCGCCAACGTGCATCTGGACGCCATCGAACATGGCGACCGCCTGGTGTTCATGCATGCAGTGAAGGATGGCCCGGCCAATCGCAGCTTCGGCTTGCAGGTAGCAGGCTTGGCCGGCCTTCCGAAAACTGTACTCGCCCAGGCGCGAAAAAATCTTGCCGAACTCGAGGCAAGGGGTGGCGCGCATCCGGCCGGACTGATCACCCCGGAAACTTTGGATTCGCCGCATCAGATGGGACTGTTCGCGGGTCGCTCGGCGGTGGTGGAAGCGCTTGCCGGCATCGACCCGGATGCCTTGACGCCGCGACAGGCGCTTGAGGCGTTGTATCGCCTGAAATTGATCGGCTGACGGCCGGCGCGGCGTTCGCGAAAGGCTAGAGAAAGGTCTGCGAAAGGCTTACGAAATGTCGCCGCTCAGTCGATGGAAGCGAAGAAAACTTTGCGCTGCGACGCAGCATGACAGCGCAGCAGCGCTCGCACATTATCCGCATCGGGTGGCCGGAATAGGGGGGCCGGCACCTGCCACGTCCGTGGTTTTTTCGCATCCCTCTTCCTGCTCCGGAGCCATCCATGCACCTTTCCAAGGCAATCGCGGCAAGCTTGCTGCTCAGCGGTCTCGCGTCAACGGTAGCTATTGCCGGCGTTACCAATCCGGCCGCTGAGATGCGCCCGACCGGCAAGGGTTGGGGCGAGGCAGTCAGTGGCCGCGTCGACAATGCCGCCAAGCCTGGCCAGGCGCGCCCGAGCTCGGGCATCACCCTGCATACCGGTGGCGTGATTACCGGCACCGTCAACGTCTACTACATCTGGTACGGCACCTGGAACAGCACCGACAAGGGCATCCTGACCGATTTCGCTACCAGCATCGGCGGCTCGCCGTATTTCGGTATCAACAAGACCTACTTCGACCACAGCAACGTGAACGTCTCCGGCGCGGTCAGCTATTCCGGCGTCACTACCGATGCGTACTCACAAGGTCCTGCTTCAACGTCTTTGAGTGACGCTCAGATCCTGAACGTGGTTAGCGCCGCCATCACCAGCGGTCGCCTGCCCAGGGACGCCAACGCGGTGTATTTCGTGCTGACCTCCAGTGACGTGCACAAGTCCGGCTTCGGCACCAGTTATTGCGGCTGGCATACCCACGCCACGATTGGCGGTTCCGACATCAAGTACAGCTTCGTCGGCGATCCGTCCGTGCAATACCCGACCAGCTGTGGCGCCCAGGTGACTGGTCCGAACGGCAACAGCGGTGCCGATGCGATGGCCAGCATCATCGCCCACGAACTCGAGGAAGCCACCAGTGATCCGGACCTCAACGCCTGGTACGACAGCTCGGGCAACGAGAACGGCGACAAATGCGCATGGAAATTCGGCACCGAGTACACGACGGCCAATGGCGCCAAGGCCAACGTCAAGCTTGGTTTGCGTGATTATCTGATCCAGCAGAACTGGAACTACAACCCGACCGTCAGCCTGCAGATTTGCGCGATGAAGTAAGTCTCGCATTCATCGGCGAGTCGTATCATCCAAGGCCGCGTGCGGATTTCCGCACGCGGCCTGTTTATTTCCCCGCCAGCGCACGGCCCCATCACCGAGGTTCCCGATGAAATCCACTTCGCTGCAAATCGTCCTGGTGGCCGCCCTTGCCTCGGCCTGTGCAACCGGCCCCGCTCCCGCCTCCGACACCCGGCCCGGAACTGCCACGACCCCTGCGGCCACGTCTGTCGTGCGCCAGCGCACCGTCCTGATGACTCGCTCCATGCAGGTTTTTTCAGGCCTGGAAGACCAACTGGGACAGGCGTTGCACAAGCATGACAAGGCGCAGATCGATCACCTGCTCTCAAGCGACTTCGAATTCCGGACGCCGGCATCCGCATCGGAAACCGCGCGGGCCGATTGGCTGGCGATGGGCCCCGCGGCGGAAGTCGGCGTCATCGACCAGATTTCAGTCCATGAATTCCCCGGCGTGGCAGTCGCGAGCTTCATGCTCAGTGCGAAGTCGCCCGACGGCAGTGCCGCAGCACGCAGTTATGTCGTGGACGTATGGACCGGCAAGGAAGGCGACTGGAAGCTGATTACCCGCTACCGCTCACCCTTGCCCGCCAACCAAGCGCCGCAGGAAGACATCGCGCCCACCGGCAAGGGCTGACCTGGCTGTTACGTCACCTCGTCGACGTGCCGTAAAACCAGTTCCCCGCCACGCACCGGCCACGCGCCAGCCAAGATCGATCCCGCAGTGCGCGGGATCGGTCCATGCATGTCTCGCCGGTCAGATGGCGATCCATGCAAACAGGAACAGCGTGTCGTTGTCGCTGGCGTTGCGGCCGTCGCCGTCATAGTTGCTGCTGGCGCCGTTGAACCGGTTGTAGTGCGTGTACTGCAGGCCAAGCCGCAGGTTTGCCCAAGGCTGGTGCCACGACGTCGCCTTGCCCCACGGGGTCCAGTCCGCCTGCAGGATTTCACCGCTGGCGCCGGGGCTGGCACTCGCCGAGTCCGGGTACCACAGGTCGTCGTGCGTGCCTGAGCGCTGGAACCAAGCCGCGGTCAGTCCGTAACCTGCGGCAAAGTTGTACGAGGCATTGATGTTGGTCGAGTCGAGGGTATGGCTGCGCAGCTCGGCCGCATCGGCCGCATAGGATGCGTCCAGGCGCTGGCGTTCGTGCATCCAGCTGGCGTTGATCGTCAGCATGTCGCCCGCGCGCGGGTAAGCTTCGTAGGACGCATCGACACCGATGTCGTCATATTTGTCGTCGAGCCCACTGCCATCTTCACCGCGCAGCTTGGCGTGCAGCCCGGATGTACCCAGGGTGATGTTGTGCGGCAGTTGCCGGGTCAGTCGCCAATACGGCGCCAATCCGTCCAACCGCGCGCCGTCATCGGCATTGATCTTCGAGCGGAATGCCGGCGACATGGTGTCGTACAGGCCAAACGAGCCATACCACTTGGCGTCCAGCGAGACGTAGGCTTCCGCGCCAACGACCTGCCCGGCCAGCCCTTCGTCGATCAGCGGCGCGGCTTCAGGCGAGGGTGCCAGATCGGACCCCATGAATGGAAACCGCCACACGCCCTGCGTGTGCCGCAGGTCGGACAGGCCCGGACTGTTGTTCACAGAGATGCCCCAGACGCCACCGTGGCTGCCGCGGGTGAAGGGTTGCGCAAAGCGGAACTCGACATTGTCGAGCCCCAGGTGGCGATCGATGTCCGAATACGTTGCCTGCACGAACATGCCGACGTGGCTGGACAGGCGCCCCGCCGCAAACAACGACAACTCCTGCAGCGAAGCGTTGTTGTTGGTCCCGTCGTACGGCCCGGCCGGTTCGGATTGGGCGGCGGCGGTATGTGTGTAAGTGGTCACCAGCATGGCCGAAACCGGCAACGCGGAGGCATTGCCGCCCTGCATCGTGTAACCGCGCAATTTGAATTCGCGGCCGAACGGCGTCAGTTGCGGTCCGAATCCACCGACGTGGCAGCCGGTGCATGGCTGGCCGGTCTGGCGCGCGAATGAGGGCAAGGCCTGGGCGGCGCCAGTCCAGCAAAGCAGCAGGCAAACCAGGCTGCTCAGCAGCCTGCCTGGACGACGTGTAACTCGCGCGATTCGGTCCATGAAGGGCTCCCAGCGTAGGTTCCCGACTACTATGGGTGCTTGCACGCACGCTGCCTTGACCTCGATCAATTTTGCAGAAGGGAGTGCAAGTTTGGTACAGGAAGACGGCGAACGGGACTGTCGGCATGGACTCAGCACCCCGCGCCCGCTCCGGGACTAAAAGCTGTCGAGGTCGCCGAGCGCCTGGATCAGACGACGCGCGCGTTTGTCCGGCTTGCCCTGCGGCGCGCGGTAGCCCGTGGCTTCCATGCGGCGTTTCTCGCGCAATGCGGCGCGGGCGGCGATTGACTCGGGGGATTCGACGTAAAGCGCTTGTGCCATCGGCGCCGAGCCACGTTTTTCGCTCAAGCCCAGCACGCTCACTTCGAAGTGCTCATCGCCGCGCTGGATCATCAACGCGTCGCCAACTTTGAGGCCACGCGAAGGCTTGACGCCCTGCCCGCCCAACTCCACCCGGCCAGATTCGATCGCCTGCTTGGCGAGCGCGCGCGTCTTGTAGAACCGCGCGGCCCACAACCACTGATCAAGGCGGACGGTTGGCGTTGCGCTGGCGTCGATCGGTTCTTTCATGGCATGACAGACAATGGCAAGGCAGACACTGGGAGGGCACGCACTGGGAGGGCACGCACTGGGAGGGCAGGCACTGGGAGGGCAGCAATGAAAACGGCCGCTTTCGCGGCCGTCATCGGAGTGCGCAGGCGGCCCGGATCAGTCGGCGGACTTGCGAGCACCCAAGTCTTCCTTGATGCGAGCCTTCTTGCCCTGCAGGTCACGCAGGTAATACAGCTTGCCGGCGCGCACGGCGCCACGGCGCTTCACCGAGACAGAATCAATAATTTGGCTGTGGCTCTGGAACACGCGCTCGACGCCGAAACCATGCGAAATCTTGCGCACGGTGAAGGCCGAATTCAGGCCCGCGTTCTTCTTGGCGATGACCACGCCTTCATAGGCCTGGACGCGCTCGCGATTGCCTTCCTTGACCTTGACGTTGACGACGATGGTGTCGCCCGGGCCGAAGTCCGGCAGCTTGCGGGTGGACTGTTCGGCTTCGAATTCCTGCAGGAGCTTGTTCATGGTTGCACCGCTGATGAGCGCACGTGCGCTCGTTGTTGGGGCCGCCGGGCGGCTGTGAGTCGCGCATTATAGCGGGCGAAGCCGCTGATTGGCTAGGGGTTTTCGGGATCAGCCTGGCTGGACCGCCAGTCCGCCTGGAAGGTCTCCAGCAGTTTGCGGTCCTCCTTGCCCAGCTCCCGCCCTACCAGCAACTCGGGCCGACGCAGCCAGGTCCGGCCCAGGCTCTGCTGCCTGCGCCAGCGGCGGATTGCGGCGTGGTCGCCGGACAGCAACACCGGCGGCACGCTTTCGGTGCCACGGGATTCGGACCGGGTGAAGTGCGGACAATCGAGCAGACCATCCTCGAAGCTGTCCTGGGCGGCGGATTCGGCGTCGTTCAGTGCGCCTTCCTGCAACCTGCCCACGGCGTCGACCAGGACCGCAGCGGCCAATTCGCCACCGGTCAACACGTAGTCGCCGATGGAAATCTCCTCGTCCACGCGCTCAGCCACAAAGCGCTCGTCTACGCCCTCGTAGCGGCCGCACACAAGCACCAGCCGGGGCATTGCCGCCAGTTCCCGGGCTCGCGCCTGGGTCAGCGGCGTGCCCTGGGGCGTGAAATAGATCACGCGTCCGGGCACGGGCGCGGCTGCCTGCGCCGCATCCAGGCAGGCACCCAGGGGCTCGAGCAGCATCACCATCCCGGGGCCACCGCCAAAGGGTCGATCGTCCACGCGTCGATAGCTGTCGGTGGCGTAATCGCGCGGATTCCAGCCGGCCACCTGTAACAGGCCGCGTTCGATCGCGCGGCCGACCACGCCGACCCGCGACCATGCCTCGATCACATCGGGAAACAGAGTCAGCACATCGATCCGCATCAATCGGCCTTCATCAGCTTGCCTTTATCAACTTGCCTTTATCAACTTGGCTCTATCAAAAGTCGGCGTCCCAATCCACGTCGATCCGACCAGCATCGAAATCGACGGCCAGCACGAACTGGTCCTCGACGAAGGGAATCAGGCGATCGCGCTCGCCGCCCACGACCAGCACCTGGTTGGCGGCAGTCTCGAACAGGTGGGAAACGAGGCCGAGAACGACGCCCTCGCGATTGACGACTTCCATTCCCTCGAGGTCAACCCAGTAGTACTCGCCCTGGGCCGGCTTGGGCAGGCGGCTGCGCGCAACCCAGACTTCGGCGCCGGCCAGGGCCTGGGCGGCATCGCGATCCTCGACACCAGGAAAAGTGGCGGTCAGGCCCTTGTTAGTGATCCGCCCACGCGCGCCCAAAAACTCACGCTCGGCGCCGTCGTGGACGAGCACCCATGGTTGGTATTTGAGGATCGTGGCGGGAGGATCGGTGAAGCTCTGCAGTTTCAGCTCGCCCCTGACGCCAAAAGCGCCGAGGACCCTGCCCAGCAGGATTCGGCGCTCGGGTTCCATCGTGGGGTGGCCTCCGCCAGGGCGGAAGCAGGGACTCAGGCCGCGGCCTTGCCCGAGACTTCCTTGACCAGCATGCGGACCTTGTCGGTCAGCTGCGCGCCCTGGGAAACCCAGTGCTGCACGCGGTCGGTGTTGAGCTCGACGCGCTTCTCTGCGCCCTGTGCCACCGGGTTGTAGAAGCCCAGGCGCTCAAGCGAGCGGCCATCGCGCTTGCTGCGATGGTCGGTGGCGACGATGTGGTAGAAGGGGCGCTTCTTGGCGCCGCCACGAGTCAGGCGGATCTTGACCATTGTTCTGTGTGCTCGATTGCGGTGTGGAGTCGGGCGGGCATGGGCCACGCGCCGGTCAGCCCGGGAGTATAGCGTCTTGGCGCGCCAGAGCAAAGTGGGAGGGTCGCGCGGACAGGTGACGATCGCCGCGTCGGGGGAGCAGCGCCTCGGGGACTGTTCGGACGGGCACGGAGAATGTGCGGTCGCGTCTTGACTTTTGGCCAAGTGAAGGCGAGTTTCACGAGGCTCGGCACGGGCGCCGAGGCCGGAACACCAAGCCCGATCGACAAATTGCATCATCAGGAGATGAAAATGCTCGCTGCTTCCCGCCTACGCAAGTCCGCCCTCTCGCTCGGCCTGATCGCTGCCATCATCCCGGGGCTTGCCGGCGCCACCCATTCCTGGGGGGGCTACCACTGGGCACGTACCACTGCCCAGTTTACCCTCAAGCTCGGTGACAACCTCACCAGCGCCGACTGGAAGGGCCACCTGGGGACGTCATCCAGCAACTGGAACTCGGGTAATTCCGCCGTACTGACCGCCATCGTAGCCGGCACCTCCAACAAGCGCTGCGCCATGGTCGCCGGCACCACCCAGGTCTGCAACAGCACCTATGGCAACAACGGCTGGCTCGGGCTGGCGTCGATCAACCTCACCGGCGGAACCCACATCACGCAGGGCTCGGCCAAGATGAACGACACCTACTTCAACACGGCCAGTTACAACAATCCGAATGAACGCGAGCATGTCATGTGCCAGGAAATTGCGCACACCTTCGGCCTGGACCACCAGAGCACCGACGGCAGCTCCCAGAACAGCTGCATGGACTATTTCTCCAACACCGGGGCGAACGCTACCAGCACCCTCAGCACCAAGCCCAACGCGCATGACTTCGACGAACTGAACATCGTCTACGCGCACCTCGACAGCACGACCACCGTTGCCCTGAGGGCGCCGATGGGCGCGCCGTCGTCGGCGCTGAGCGACGACCCGAACAGCTGGGGCGTCCTGGTCAGGCAGTCGGCCAACGGCCGCAGCTCTAGCTACCAGCGCTTCGAGCGCGATGGCTCGCAGACCGTGACCCACGTGTACTGGACCAACGAGACGGCCGCGGACTGCCCCAGCTGCGACCACCGCTTCACTCGCTGATCCGCACTCGCTGCAAATGAAAAAGGCGAGCCCCAGGGCTCGCCTTTTTCCTGTTCGCCGGCCGACGCTGACCGCAGCAGCTAGCGGCGCATGCCGCCGCCGGCGCCGGGGAAGCCGCCGCCGCCCATCAGGCCCTTCATGCCGCGCATCATGCCCTTCATGCCGCCACCGGCGAGCTTGGACATCATCTTTTCCATTTGCTGGAACTGCTTGAGCATCTGGTTGACCTGGGCCGGCGTCGTGCCCGAACCCTTCGCCACGCGGGCCCGGCGCGAGCCGTTCAGCAGGGCCGGATTGCGCCGCTCCTTCTTGGTCATCGAGTTGATGATTGCCACCATCCGCGGCACTTCCTTGCCGGTCACCTGGCTCTTCACGTGGTCCGGCACCTGGGCCATGCCCGGGAGTTTGTCCATCAGCCCGGCGAGCCCGCCCATGTTCTGCATCTGCTCGAGTTGGTCGCGCATGTCATTGAGGTCGAACTTCTTGCCCTTGGACACCTTCTCGGCAAACTTGGCGGCCTTTTCCTGATCGACCTGGCCCTGCACCTGCTCGACCAGGGACAGCACGTCGCCCATGTCGAGGATGCGCTTGGCGGCGCGATCGGGATGGAATACGTCCAGGCCGTCGGGCTTTTCACCGACGCCCACGAACTTGATCGGCTGGCCGGTGATGTAGCGCACCGACAGCGCCGCGCCTCCGCGCGCATCGCCATCGGTCTTGGTCAGTACCACGCCGGTGAGCGGCAACGCTTCGGCAAAGGCTTTCGCGGTATTGGCGGCATCCTGGCCGGTCATCGCATCCACGACGAACAGCGTCTCGACCGGATTGATCGCGGCGTGCAGGGCCTTGATCTCGGCCATCATCGCTTCGTCGATCGCCAGGCGGCCGGCGGTGTCCACGATCAATACGTCGGCGAAGCTCTTGCGCGCATCGCTGATCGCGGCACGCACGATGTCCACCGGATCCTGGCCAATCGCGCTGGGGAAGAACAACACGTCCACCTGCTTGGCCAGTGTCTCCAACTGCTGGATTGCGGCCGGCCGGTAGACGTCGGCGCTGACCACCATCACCTTCTTCTTGCGCTTTTCCTTCAGGAACTTGCCGAGCTTGGCCACCGTGGTGGTCTTGCCCGCGCCCTGCAGGCCGGCCATCAGGATGATCGCCGGCGCCGGCACGTTGAGGTTGAGGTCGGTGGCCTGCGAACCCATCACCGCGGCCATCTCGTCGTGCACAACCTTGATCAGGGCCTGGCCCGGGGTGAGGCTGGTCAGCACTTCCTGGCCGACGGCGCGCGCCTTGATCCGCTCGATCAGTGCAACGACGACGGGCAATGCCACATCGGCTTCGAGCAGGGCCACGCGGACTTCGCGCAGCGACTCCCGGATGTTTTCCTCGCTCAGGCGGCCACGGCCACGCAGGCGTTGCAGGGTGCCGGACAGGCGCTGGGTCAGGGATTCGAACATGGTCGGGCCGATGCAGTACGACGGAGCTGCCGATTATACCGGTCGCCCTCGCCCCCGGCCGTGGCCGCGATGAGTTCCTGTCCTTCGGGCCTGTGCGACACTTCAAGGATGTCCGAGTCGACCGTTTCCCTGCTCGCTGCCGCGCTCTACCTGGCTACGACCGCCGGGCTGGTGCGCAGCCTGCGCGCCGACCCCGAGCGGGGGCGCGTCGCGCTGTGGCTGGCGTTGCCGGCGCTGGCGCTGCACGCCGCTGCGCATGCACTGGGCTGGTCGCACCTGCACGGGCCCGACCTGCACTTCTTCGCCGCCCTGTCGCTGGTTTCGCTCGGCATGGCCGCCCTGAGCTTGCTCGCCGCAGTCACCCAACGGATGGCAGCGCTGGGCGTGCTGGTGTATCCACTGGCCGCAGCAATGGTCGTGCTCTACCAGTTCGCGGGCCACGGGCATGCCGAGGCGCTGGATTGGCGGCTGCAACTGCATGCGATGCTGGCGCTGCTGGCGTACGCGGCGCTGGCGGTATCGGCGTTGATCGCGATCGGGCTATGGTTCCAGGATCGTGCACTGCGCGCGCGCGATATCCGCGGGTGGCTGCATGCATTGCCGCCACTGGTCCAGCTCGAAGCCTTGCTGTTCCGCGCCCTGTGGGCGAGCTTCCTGCTGCTGACTGCGGCATTGCTGACCGGGATCCTGTTCGTCGAGAACCTTCTTGCGCAGCACCTGTGGCACAAGACCGTCCTGTCGGTACTGAGTTGGCTTGTCCTTGGCGCGCTGCTGTTCGGCCGCTGGCGCTATGGCTGGCGCGGCCCGCGTGCGGTCAAGTTGACGCTGACCTCCATGGCGCTGCTCGCGCTGGCATTCTTCGGCAGCAAGTACGTGCTCGAAGTGGTGCTGCACCGGGCTATCTAGGCCCTACATTTCCGCGATCGCGTCGGACAGGCGCTCGACGCCAACCACCACCATGTCCCCGAACCGACCCGAGCGCGGTGCATTGGCCTTGGGCACGATGGCGCGCCGGAAGCCATGCGTCGCCGCTTCCTTCAGCCGCTCTTCGCCATTGGGTACAGGACGAATCTCGCCCGACAGACCGACTTCGCCGAAGGCCACTGTTTTTTCCTGCAATGGCCGATCACGCAGTGAGCTGAGCACCGACAGCAGCACCGGCAGGTCGGCCGCCGTTTCCTGAACCCGGATGCCACCGACGACATTGACGAACACGTCCTGGTCGAACACGCCCACGCCACCATGGCGATGCAACACCGCCAACAGCATCGCCAGGCGATTCTGCTCCAGGCCGAGCGTCACGCGACGGGGGTTGGACAACGGGCTCTGGTCCACCAGCGCCTGCACCTCGACCAGCAATGGCCGCGTGCCCTCACGCGTCACCATCACCACGCTGCCCGGTGTCGGCGTGGCGCTGCCGGACAGGAAAATTGCCGATGGATTTGGCACTTCTCGCAGGCCCTTGTCCGACATCGCGAACACGCCCAGCTCGTTGACCGCGCCGAAGCGGTTTTTGAAGGCACGCAGGATGCGGAAGCGACTGCCGCTCTCGCCTTCGAAATACAGCACTGCATCGACCATGTGCTCGAGCACGCGCGGGCCAGCGATGCCGCCTTCCTTGGTGACATGACCGACCAGGAACACGCTGGTGCCAGTTTCCTTGGCAAAGCGAACCAACCGTGCCGCGCTTTCGCGCACCTGGCTCACTGATCCGGGCGCGGCGGTGAGTTGCTCCGACCACAGTGTCTGGATCGAATCGGCAACGATCAACTTCGGGCGGCTTTTCGCCACCATCGCCAGGATCTTTTCCACGCCCGTTTCCGACAGCGCATTCAGATTGTCCAGCGGCAGGCCAAGTCGGGTCGCCCGACCCGCAACCTGCGCCAGGCTTTCCTCACCGGTGACATACAGCGCGGGCAGCCGCTGGCCCATCGATGCAAGCGCCTGCAACAGCAAGGTGGACTTGCCGATGCCCGGATCGCCGCCGACCAGGACGACGGAACCCTCAACCAGACCGCCGCCGAGCACCCGATCCAACTCACCGATGCCGGTGGACACGCGCACCTCGGCATCCTGGCTGATCGACTTGAGCGGGGTGATTTTCGGTGCATCCATGGCACCGGCGTAACCGGCCATGCGCGCCTTGGGCGCAGCCGTGGCCGGCTCGACCACGAACTCACTGAGCGTGTTCCATGCGCCGCATTCGCCGCACTGGCCCTGCCACTGGTTGTAGCTGGCACCGCAATCGGCGCAAACGTAGGCAGTCTTGGCTTTGGCCACGCGGAGGGGTCTCTTTGGGGAATGCGATGGGCTAGGCCACCATGCTATCCGCCCCGGAGCCGCCCGCACAGCGCTGGGCCACCCGACGAGCGGTAGGAAAATTGCGGCAAGTACCGATGCCGGGGCTGTCAGGGGCGCGCACAATCGTGGCCGGGTGCCGCGTGGCGCCGTGTCGGGGGAGACGCCATGGCCACCGAAGCCTTTAAATCAAAGCCTTCAACCGCTGCTTCCGTTGCGCCGCCTGCCGTTGCGCCGCTTGAGGCGCCTGCCGTTGTGCCGTCGGCCGCGCCCCGGCTGGCTTCGTACGGGCTGGCTGCACCCGGTCCGGCCTCGCACGGGCTGGCCGCATCCATTGCCGCCGCTGCGGCACCGCCGGTGGCGCCACAGCTTCCCGATTACGAAGCAGTCCCGCTGAAAAGCCTCAAGTTGCGCGCAGGCATGTTCCTCCAGGCCCAGCGCATGGAAAAGAACTCGCCCACCTACGAAGCGCAGTACTTGGGCGCAGTCGAGGGCAAGTGCCTGTTCGTGGTGCCGGTGGGCACGTTCAGCATCAAGACCGGCATGAAGGCCAACGAGCACTTCATCGTCCGCGGATTCACCGGCACCCACGACTTCCAGTTCCAGGCCAAGGTCATCCAGGCCTTCGACTTCACCTTCCGGGAGCCGGCCTACGCCTATGCGGTGCTGAGCTTCCCGGACACCGTGCAGGCACGGAAAGTCCGCAACTCGATCCGCATCAAGACCTCGCTGCCGGCAACGGCCACCCCGCGCAGCGGTGCGACGCCGCTGCAAGTGACGATCGTGGACCTGAGCATGGACGGCGCCCTGCTTCGATCGGATGCCGAGCTTGGCGCCGTTGGCGACCTGGTGAACGTCGCCTTCTCGATCGGCGACGACGAGTCGTTGAGTTACCTGGAGGCACTGGCGCGCATCTGCCACTGCCAGGGCAGCGATGACGCGGTATCGAGCGGCGTACTGTTCGAGAACATCGGCGACCGTGACCGGCTGCGGATCCGGGAGTTCGTGGTGGAGTCGGTGGAATAGGCGCGCTATCCTGCCGTTCAGGCCCCGGGAGTAAGGTTCGCGTGATGATGCACAAATTCCTCAAATTGCACCGCCAGCGCCTGATCCAAGTGTGCCGGGAGAAAGTTGCCCATCGCGAATTCGGGCAGATTCCACGGCGTGAATCCGAGTACGGCATTCCCGTCTTCCTCGACGAACTGATCCGGACCCTCGAGGTCGAGCAGTCGTCCGACGCGAAGCAGAGTCTTGCCATCTCGGGCCCCGCCGATGGCACGGCCGGGGTCGTGTCGGAGATCGACGATTCCGCGGGCAAACACGGTGAGGAGTTGCTGCGCAAGGGGTTTTCGGTCGACCAGGTGGTTCACGACTACGGCGACTTGTGCCAGGCGATCACCGACCTGGCTTGCCAACTCGAGGAACCGATCGCGACGGAAGAATTCCGCACGCTCAATCGCTGCCTGGACAACGCCATCGCCGGCGCGGTGACCGAGTTC
>JBKJMY010000258.1:0-6452 GCA_046596115.1 Arenimonas sp. | reverse complement strand
GACCGCGTCGAGCACCGTGGGTTGGCGCGGCAGGATCAGCGTCAGCGGGCCCGGCCAGAAGGCAGTTGCCAACGCGCGCGCAGCGTCGGGGATATCGCGGGCCCACGACGACAATTGCGACGTGCTGCCGAGATGGACGATCAGCGGGTGGTTCGCGGGTCGGCCCTTGAGCGCGAAGATCTTGTGCACGGCGGCAGCGTTCGATGCATCCGCAGCCAGGCCGTACACGGTTTCGGTGGGAAGGCCGATCACTTCGCCACGGCGCAACGCGGCGACCGCCTCGGCGAGTCGGGCGGCTGCGGCTGCGGCTGCGGCTGCGGCGGTCATGCGGTGTGCCCCGATGCGGCCACGCGGCATCGGCGCAGCCGTGCGAACACCGGCAGGGGTAGCGAGAGTGGCGCCGATTCGATCATGGTCCATTCTCCCACAGCACCCCTGCGACGAAGTCCTGTACCCGGTCCCGCTGGCGGGCGAAAATACGCCCTTAAACGAACGGAGCACGCCCATGGCCATTACCCGCATGACCGACCTGGATCTCGCCGGCAAGCGCGTCCTGGTGCGTGAGGACCTCAATGTGCCGGTGACGGACGGCCAGGTGACGTCCGAACAGCGCATCCTCGCCGCGCTGCCGACGCTGCGCCTGGCGCTCGAGCGCGGCGCAGCCCTGATGGTGACCTCGCACCTCGGCCGTCCGCAGGAAGGCACCTGGAGCCAGGATGATTCGCTCGCGCCGGTAGCCGCACGGCTGTCGGAACTGCTTGGCCGTCCGGTCCCGTTGCTGCGCGACTGGGTGGATGGCGTGGAGGTATCGCCGGGCGACATCGTGCTGCTCGAAAATTGCCGCATGAACGTGGGCGAGGGCAAGGATGACCAAGCCTTGGCGCGCAAATATGCCGCGCTCTGCGACATTTTCGTGATGGATGCCTTCGGCACCTCGCATCGCGCGCAGGCATCCACGCACGGCGTGATCCGCTTTGCCCCGGTTGCCTGCGGCGGGCCCTTGCTGATGGCCGAGCTCGATGCACTCGCGCTCGCGCTGGAAGCGCCGAAACGGCCGATGTTGGCGATCGTCGCGGGATCGAAGGTGTCGACCAAGCTTGAGCTGCTGGGCAACCTGGTTGGCAAGGTGGATCAACTGATCGTCGGCGGCGGTATTGCCAACACATTCCTGGCGGCCAATGGCCTGCCGGTGGGCAAGTCATTGTGCGAGCACGACCTGCTCGAAACCGCGCGCAAGATCATGGCCGATGCCGATGCGCGCGGCGCGCATATCCCGATGCCGGTTGATGTCGTGGTTGCCGATCGCTTCGCCGCCGATGCCACGGCGACGATCAAGCGCGTGGAAGATGTCTCGGCCGGGGACATGATCCTCGACATCGGGCCGCAGACGGCGGCGCGCTACGCCGGCCTGGTCGCGCGCGCGGGAACCGTGCTTTGGAACGGTCCGGTCGGCGTGTTCGAGTTCGACGCCTTCGGTGCCGGGACCCGCGCGCTGGCCGAGGCCATCGCTGCCTCCGATGCATTTTCCATCGCCGGTGGCGGTGACACGTTGGCCGCCGTCGACAAGTACGGCGTGGCGGCGGGGATTGGCTACATCTCCACTGGTGGCGGCGCTTTTCTCGAGTTCTGCGAAGGCAAGCCGCTGCCGGCGGTGGTTGCTCTTGAGGCGCGCAGCGCCTGAAGGCGCTCCGTCGTCTGGTCAGGCAGGTGGCGGACCGCGCCGGCGTTGACGCCGGCACCAGCAGCGGCGATTAACCAAACCGCAATCCGCGCAGGCCTATGCTGTTGGGCCCCCAAGGAGACACTCCCATGGCAAACACCCTTCCGCATCGACAGCTTGGCCGCAACGGGCCCAGTGTTTCCGCGCTCGGCCTGGGCTGCATGGGCATGAGCGAGTTTTATGGCGGACGTGATGACGTCGAATCACTGGCAACGCTGCGGCACGCGCTCGATGCCGGGGTCAATTTCCTCGATACCGCGGACATGTATGGCCCGCATAGCAACGAAGTGCTGGTTGGAAAAGCGATTGCCGGGCGCCGCGACGAGGTCGTGCTCGCGACCAAGTTCGGCATCGTGCGGGATCCATCGCAACCCGCACTGCGCGGCTTGAACGGTCGCCCCGAGTACGTGCGCGAGTCGATCGAGGGCAGCCTGCGCCGCCTGGGCGTGGACCACGTTGACCTGTACTACCTGCATCGCCTTGATCCCGAGACGCCGATCGAGGACACCATTGGCGCCATGGCCGACCTGGTGCGCGCCGGCAAGGTGCGCATGCTGGGGCTGTCGGAAGTGTCGGTGGCGACCCTCGACCGCGCCCAGGCGGTGCATCCCATCAGTGCGGTGCAAAGCGAATACTCGTTATGGTCGCGCGATCCCGAAGCCGGGATGCTGGACGCCTGCGATCGCATCGGCGCCGCCTTCGTCGCCTACAGCCCGCTTGGCCGCGGTTTCCTCGCCGGCCAGCTCAAGCGCTTCGAGGATTTCCCCGAGGGCGACTTCCGGCGCAACAATCCGCGCTTCCAGGGTGGCAATTTCGAAAAGAACCTGGCCCTGGTCGCCAGCGTCGAGCGCATCGCCGCGCGCAAGGGATGCAGCGCGCCGCAACTGGCCCTGGCCTGGGTGCTGGCCCAGCGCGAGCATGTGATCCCGATTCCCGGCACCAAGCGTCGGCGCTACCTCGACGAGAACCTCGGCGCGCTACAGGTCTCGCTCGATGCAGCCGACATGGCGGAGATCGACGCTGCGTTTCCGCCCGACATCGCCTCAGGCAGCCGCTATCCCGCGGCGTCCATGTCCGCGCTTGGCCGCTAGGCTGTGGTAGTTTTTCAGCTTCAGCCAAGGCGATGCCCATGACCACCGATTTGCGCCGCACCAAGATCCTGGCCACCCTGGGCCCGGCCACCGACGCTCCCGGCGTGCTCGACGAACTGGTGCGCGCCGGGGTCAACGTGGTGCGGCTCAATTTTTCCCACGGCACTCCCGAGCAGCACGGCGCCCGCGTTGCCGAGGTGCGCGCGGCTGCGCACCGTGCCGGGCGCGAGGTCGGCATCCTGGCCGACCTGCAGGGCCCGAAGATCCGCATCGAGAAATTCGCCGCGGGCAAGGTCGCGCTGAAGGAAGGCGACCCGTTCACGCTGGTGTGCCGCGCAGATGCCCCGCCGGGCGATGCACGCTCGGTCGGCGTGAGCTACCTCGGCCTGGTCGGCGATGTGCACGCGGGCGATGTGCTGCTGCTTGACGACGGCCTGGTCTCGCTGCGGGTGATCGAAGTGGCCGGCGACCTGGTGCATACGACGGTGATGACCGATGGCTCGCTGTCCAATCGCAAGGGGCTGAACCGTCTGGGTGGCGGACTGTCATTGGGCGCGCTCACCGAGCAGGACCAGGCGCATATCAAGATCGCCGCCAAGCTCGGCGTGGATTTCATCGCGGTGTCGTTCTGCCGATCGGCAGCCGACATGGACGAGGCGCGCGCGCTGGCCGTCGCCGCCGGCAGCGATGCGGCCATGGTCGCGAAGATCGAACGCGCCGAGGCGATCGAAAACCTGGATGCGATCACCATCGCCTCCGATGTGGTGATGGTCGCGCGCGGCGACCTGGGCGTGGAGATCGGCGACGCCGAACTGCCCGGCTTGCAGAAGAAGATCATCCGCACCGCCCTCGAGCACAACCGGATCGTGATCACCGCCACCCAGATGCTGCAGTCCATGGTGGACAATCCGATTCCGACCCGGGCTGAAGTGCTTGACGTTGCCAATTCGGTCATCGACGGCACCGACGCGGTGATGCTGTCGGCCGAAACGGCATCGGGCAGCTATCCGGTCAAGGCGGTCGAGGCGATGGTGCGCATCTGCCTGGGCGCGGAACGCCAGTTCAACCACGACACCAATTTCGAGGCGGCGCCGCGCGGATTGCAGCGCGCCGACCAGGCGATCGCCATGGCCGGCATGTTCCTGGCCGAGCATACGAACGTGCGGGCGATGCTCGCGCTCACCGAGTCCGGCGGCACCGCGCGTTTCCTGTCGCGTTTCCGATCCTCGGTTCCCATTTTCGGCTTGTCGCGCCACGATGGCGCCCGACGCAAGATGGCGATGATGCGTGACGTGTTTCCGATCGCCTTCGACAGCCGTGGCTTGCCGACCCGCGAGGCGGCACGGGGCGCGATTGCCAAATTGTTCGAGATGGGTTTGCTGTCCGAGAGCGACCGCGTGCTGATCACCAGCGGCGACCACATGGAAACCCACGGCAGCACCAACACATTGCGCCTGCTGCGGGTAGGCGCCGGAGGCCGTGCCGAAGGACTTGGCGAGCTGCTCTGAGGCCGGTGCGCGCAGCAGCACAGTCGCTGCCGGCTGCCGCAGTACAACCTCGGCATCGCATTGTGACTTCCGGCCTGTGCGGGACCGTGCGCGGGCGTGATACAAAGCGCGCACCACGACCGAGGTTTGCCCGATGAACAGAATCGCCCCCCGCCTGCTACCCGCATTGCTCGTCCTTGCCCTGGTCTCCGCCGCGCAGGCGAAGGCGCCCGGCAAGGCCAATGCCGACCAGCCTGCCACCGTCAGCGAATCCGACGCGGCCAACTTTTGGCAGCCCAAGTCGCCGATGAACGAGCCGGCACTGCCAGTGTCCGCACCCGATGCATCCGAAGACGTTTGCGTGAGCCTGGGTTATCAGGTCAAGGCCGATGGCAGCACGTCCGACTACGCCTTGTTGCGCAGCTGGGGCAGCAAGCATCCGCGTGGCATCCCGGACTCTGCCGCCTATTCGATCTATTCCCGGACCGCCGTTGCCGCCACCATGCAGCGCAGCTTCACCGCCGTCGCGCCTGCCGCCGGTGCGTCTACCGCCGGCGCGCCTACCGACGTGCAGCCGAAGGCGATTTTCACCGCCACCACGTTCGCCTTCCCGGCCCAGGCCGGTGGCGACCGGTCCGCGGTGCGCGCGCACTGTGCGATTGCCGATCTCCCCGATTTCATCCGCCGCGCCCAGGAGGATTCCTACCGCCGCCGCGGCGACCTCAACAAGGGCCGGGTGGATCGCGCCCAGGTGATGCGCGGCACCGCCCTCTGAGGGTCGCGGGCCGCCCCGGCGGGCTGCGTATAATGGCGGTTTCCCCAATGCCTGGAGCCGCCACATGAGCATCGACCTTCTTGCCGAAACTGCCCAGGCGATGGTTGCGCCCGGCCGCGGCATCATCGCGATCGACGAATCCAACGCGACCATCAAAAAGCGCTTCGACGGCGTCGGCATCGAGTGCACCGAGGAAAACCGGCGCGCCTATCGCGAGATGTTGCTGACCACGCCCAACCTGTCGGACTACATCTCCGGCGCGATCCTGTACGACGAAACCCTGCGCCAGGCCACCCGCGAAGGCATCCCCTTCGCGCGCGTGATGGCCGACGCCGGCATCCTGCCGGGCATCAAGGTGGACAAGGGCACCGTGGCATTGGCCGGCTTCCCGGGCGAAGTGGTGACCGAGGGCCTCGACGGCCTGCGTGACCGCCTGCGCGAGTACGCCCTGCTGGGTGCGCGCTTCGCCAAGTGGCGTGCGGTGATCCGGATCGGTGACGACATCCCGTCGGGCACCTGCATCGAAGCCAACAGCCATGCGCTGGCGCGCTATGCCGCACTTTGCCAGGAAGCCGGCATCGTGCCGATGGTCGAGCCCGAGGTACTGATGGATGGCGACCACGACATTGACGTGAGCTACGAAGTGACTGAAGTGGTACTGCGCTCGCTGTTCTCCGCGATGTACGACCAGAACGTCATGCTCGAGGGCACCATCCTCAAGGCCAGCATGGTCGTGTCAGGCAAGGATTGCCCGGAACAGGCCAGCGTCGACGAAGTGGCCGAGATGACCCTGCGCTGCCTGCGCAGCACCGTGCCGGCATCGCTGCCGGGTATCGTCTTCCTGTCCGGCGGCCAGTCCGACCATGACGCCACCGCCCACCTCAATGCCATGAACCAGTACGGCCCGCTGCCCTGGCCGCTGAGCTTCAGCTATGGCCGCGCCATGCAGTCGGCTGCGCTCAAGCTGTGGTCCAAGGACCTGACCGGCAACATCATGGTGGCCCAGCAGACCGTGTTCGCCCGGGCCCGGGACAATGGCCAGGCCGCTCTCGGCCAGTGGGATTCGGCTGCCTGACCTGACACCCCGGTTCTGGCCATCTGCAGCGGGGCCAAGCAACCGGGGTTTCGTCGCTTCGTTTCAGTGCGCAAAACCTACCGCCTTTCGCAGCTGATACTCACGCCAGATCAGCAGCACCACGATCACGTCAAGTACAGTCAAAAGTACCAGCCAGATCGATTGCGTTTGCGTGTATCGATAGCACTGGTAGACGATGAACGCGCCCAACACCCAGAGCGAGACCGGGTAGGACCACATCTGCCGGCGCAGCAGGGCGACCACCAGCACGATCTTGATCAGCCCGTGCGCCACCAGGTAGAGC
>JBKJMY010000182.1:0-9445 GCA_046596115.1 Arenimonas sp. | reverse complement strand
GTCGAGCGACAGGTGCAGGCCGGTGATATTCCAGGCGCCGAAGCTCTGGCCCGCGGTGCCGGTGAAGCGCAGGTCGAGCGCGTTGCCCTCGGCCAGGCCGGCATCGCCATACCGGCGCGCGATTACACCGGACAATCGGGCGCCGATGCTGCGATCGCTATTGCGGATCGGATAGGACAGCTGCATGCCGCCGCCCTGCTCGATCGCCGCGTCGGTGTCGGCGGCGATGCGCGTTGCCAACGCGCCGATGTCGCGCGGGACGTTGCGTGCCTGCGTGCACACGCGCGGCGCATCGGCTGGCGCGGCGCCATCGGACAACAGCGCCGACAGATTCAGGCCGCGCTGGCGCGCGGTCTGGCCTTCCATGCATTCGAGCAGGTCGAGCCTGCCGACCAGGTCCTCGATGCGCGCCACGCCCAGGCGCGCAAGCCAGCCGCGCACATCGTCGGCGACAAACTGGAAGAACTGCATCGCCATTTCCGGCAGGCCGCGGAACTGTTCGGCGCGCAGGCGCGGGTCCTGCGTGGCGACGCCGGTGGCGCAGTTGTTGAGGTGGCAGATGCGCAGGTACTTGCAGCCCAGCGCCACCATCGGCGCGGTGCCGAAGCCGAAACTCTCGGCGCCCAGGATCGCTGCCTTGATCACGTCGAGCCCGGTCTTGAGTCCGCCATCCGCCTGTAGCCGCACCAGCCCGCGCAGCCCATGGCGACGCAGTGTCTGCTGCACTTCGGTGATGCCCAGTTCCCATGGCGCACCGGCATGCCGGATCGAGGAAATCGGCGAGGCGCCGGTGCCGCCGTCATAGCCGGACACGGTGATCAGGTCGGCGTAGGCCTTCACCACGCCGGCGGCGATCGTGCCCACGCCTGCATGCGAGACCAGTTTCACCGACACCAGCGCGGTCGGGTTGACCTCCTTGAGGTCGTACACCAATTGCGCGAGGTCTTCGATGGAATAGATGTCGTGGTGCGGCGGCGGCGAGATTAATCCAATGCCCGGCCGGGCATGCCTGAGCCTGGCGATGGTGGCATCCACCTTGTGCCCGGGAAGTTGCCCGCCTTCGCCGGGCTTGGCGCCTTGCGCGATCTTGATCTGCAACACCTCGGCCTGGACCAGATAGCCGGGTGTCACGCCAAAACGGCCCGAGGCGACCTGCTTGATCTTGGAGCGCTTCTCGGTGCCGTGGCGCGCAGGATCTTCGCCGCCTTCACCGGAGTTGGAGCGCGCGCCGAGGCGGTTCATGGCGATCGCCAGTGCTTCGTGTGCTTCCGGCGACAGCGCGCCCAGCGACATGCCTGCCGAATCGAACCGGCGCACGATCGCGTCCAGGGGCTCCACTGAATCGAGCGGAATCGGCGTGCAGGCCTCGCTGCGCAGGCGCAGCAGGTCGCGCAGGGTGGAGGCCGGGCGGCCATCCACGTAGTCGGCGTAGTGCTGGTAGTCCAGCACATCGCCGGTGCGCACCGCGCGCTGCAACGATGCAATCACCAGCGGGTCGTACAGATGGCGCTCGCCACCCGGCAACGCCGACAGCAGGCCGCCGGCGTCAAGGTCGGTGCTGTCATCGTCGGCGCGTGCGGCGAGCGCACGCGCATCGGCCTCGAGCTCGGCAAAGCCGGCGCCACCCACGCGCGAGGGCAGGCCCGGGAAGCACAGCGCGACCACGTCATCGGCCAGGCCGACGATTTCGAACGCACCGGCGCCGCGATAGCTGCCGACCGTGCTGATACCCATCTTGGACAGGATCTTCAGCAGGCCCTTCTTGATGCCGCGACGATACGAGCGTCCGAACTCGGCGGCTTCGGCGCCGGTCTTGCCGGCCAGGATGCCGCTGCCCGCAAGCCCTGCGAGTGTCTGATACGCGAGGTAGGGATACACAGCGGTCGCGCCGACGCCGACCAGGCAGGCGATCTGGTGTGCATCGCGGGCGCTGCCGGTTTCCACCAGCAGGTTGCAGTCGCAACGCAGTCCGGTGCCGACCAGGTGGTGATGGATCGCGCCGGTGGCGAGCAATGCCGACACCGGCACGCCGCCCGGTGGCGGATAGCGATCGGTGAGCAGCACCAGGATCGCACCGCCGCGTACTGCAGCCTCGGCTTCATCGCGCAGCCGGTACAGGGCGTGTTCGAAGGTCTCGCCTTCGTTCAAGTACAGGCTGATGTGCGCTTGCGCATCGGCGAATTCGGGTAACGCGAGCATCTGGCGCAACTTGCGCTGTGACAACACCGGCGAGTTGAGCATCAACTGGCGGGCGCTGTCGGGATCCAGTGCGAACACATTGCCCTCGCGGCCGATCTGGGTGGCCAGCGACATCACGATCTGCTCGCGCAACGGATCGATCGGCGGGTTGGTGACTTGTGCGAACGCCTGGCGGAAGTAGTCGTACACCGGACGCAACTTGTGCGAGAGCACCGCCAGCGGCGTGTCATCGCCCATCGAGCCGGTGGCCTCCTGCTCGGTTTCCGCCAGCACGCGCAACACCGACTCGCGTTCTTCGCGGCTGAGCTGGAACAATTTCTGGAAGCGGCGCAGCGTGACTGGATCGAACGGCTCGGCGGCCAGTGCCGGGTCGATCAGTTCGGTCGACAGGTAGGTGACGCCCTGGCGCAGCCACTGCTTGAACGGCGCGCGGCTGGCGTTGATCGCATCGATATCGTGGCTGTGCAGAAGGCGCTTGGCGCGCAGGTCCACCGCCAGCATTTCGCCGGGGCCGAGCTTGCCGCGCGCTTGCACGCGTTCGGCAGGCACGTCATACACGCCGGCTTCCGATGCGACCACGAACACGCCATCATCGGTGAGCAACCAGCGCGCCGGCCGCAGGCCATTGCGATCCAGCGTGCAGGCGGCGTAGCGGCCATCGTTGATCACGATGCCGGCCGGGCCATCCCAGGGATCCAGGCTGAGCGCGTAGTACTCGTAGAACGCCGCCAGGTCCGGGTCGCGGTATTCCAGTGCGGCGGTCGCCGGTGGCACCAGCACGCGCATCGCGCACAGCAGGTCCATGCCGCCGCGCAGCAACAGCTCGAGCATATTGTCCAGGCTCTGCGAATCCGACCCCTGCATGGATACCAGCGGATGCAACTGCGCCAGGTCCAGGCGCGGCGTGTGCCAGCGCGCTGCACGCGCCTGGGCCCAGTGGCGGTTGCCTTCGATGGTATTGATCTCGCCGTTATGGGCGAGCAGGCGGAACGGTTGCGCCAGCGCCCAGGCCGGCGCGGTATTGGTGGAAAAGCGCTGGTGGAAGGTCGCCACCGATGTCGCCAGGTCCGGGCGTGCGAGGTCAGGGTAGAAAGCGGCCAGGTCGTTGGCCATCACCATCGCCTTGTAACCCAGGCTGTGCCGGGACAAGGTCACCACATGGAACAGGTCCACGCCCGCCAACGCCAGCTCGGCATGGCGCCGGGCCAGGAACAGGGCGCGCTCGGTATCTTCATGCGCCGCGTGCAGGTCGGCGCCTTCTGCGCTGGCCGGCGGATCGATGAACACCTGCTCGATGCGCGGCAGGCCCGAGGCGGCGATGGGGCCACAGTCCGCAAGCGAGATCGGCACCTCGCGCCAACCCGCAACCCGCAGGCCCTGCGCCACCAGCGCGGCCCCGAGCGTGCGCCGGACATGGTCCGCCGCCGCGGCATCGCGGGGCAGGAAGATCATCCCGGCGACCACGTTCGAACCGACGCCCAACCCTGCTTCGGCGGCCGCGGCGTGCAGGAAGGCTTCGGGGCGGCGCAGCAACAGGCCGCAGCCGTCGCCGCTGCGGCCATCGCTGCCGACCGCGCCGCGGTGCGAGAGCCGACCCAGTGCGGTCAATGCCGCGTCAATGATCGCGCGCGCGGGACGATCATCGAGGCGGGCGATCAAGCCGAAGCCGCAACTGTCATGTTCGAAGGCCGGCGAGTACAGGCCCGGATGCGGTGCTGTTGCCAAGGGAGCGCCTCCACGACTCGCGGCGCGCAACCCGGCGCGCCAGTTCAACCGTCCCACGATGGTCTAGAGTTTCTGCTCGGCCCCGGGCCCGCCGGGTGGCTGCCTGCTATCGGCCGCCAGCGATGGCTCACGGCAACCGGCCTTTCCTTCCGCCTTGCCCGCCTTGTAAAGTGGGGCTTCGCCTTTCGCGGAGATCGCCATGCGCACAGTGCTGGTCGCAAGTTCGAAGGGAGGCGCTGGCAAATCCACGGTCGCGACCAACCTGGCTGCCTGGTTCGCCCTGGACGGCAAGCGCACCGCGCTGCTTGATGCCGACCGCCAGCAATCCTCCACCCGCTGGGCCGAAAAGCGTGCCCTCATGGAAACCGCCGTGCTGCCGATCGACGGCACCCGCCGGCGCTGGGAAGATCGTTTGCCCGGCGACATCCAGCGCCTGGTGATCGATGCCGCGGCCGGCGCCATGGCCGATGCGCTCGAAGACGCGCTGGCCAAGGCCGATGCCGTGCTGGTCCCGGTCAACCCCTCGATGATCGACCTGGAGGCAACGGTTCCCTTTCTCAATTCGCTCGCCGCCCATCCGCGGGTCAAGAAGGGCAAGCTGCCGGTCGGCCTGGTCGCCAACCGCCTCAAGCCCTGGACCAATGCCTCGCAACAGGCCGTTGGCCAGCTCAAGTCCTGGCCCTATCCGGTGGTGGCTGAACTGCGCGATACCCAGGCCTATGTGCTGATGGTCGCGCTGGGTAAAAGCGTGTTCGACTACCACAGCGAACAAATCCGCAGCCACCAGGATGATTGGGCCGGGCTGCTCAAATGGCTAAGGAAGGTGCTCTGATGCGTGAACTCATCCTGTTGCGACATGCCCATGCCGAAGCCGCCGCACCGGGCCAGGATGACGCGGACCGACCCCTTTCAGCCGAAGGTCGCGCCGAAGCCGAAGCTGCGGGCAAGTGGCTCAAGGAACACGGCCATGTCCCTGATCGCGTGCTGGTGTCGCCATCGCGGCGCACCCGCGAGACGCTCGAACAGGTGCTCGCCATCATCGGCTATGTCGAGCAGCGTGAGGACCGGCGCATCTACGAGGCAACCTCCGGCACCCTGATGCAGGTCGTCGACGAGCACCGCGATATCGGCCGCGTGCTGCTGGTCGGGCACAACCCCGGCCTGGAACAGACCGCCGCCCTGCTGGCCTCGGGCCAGTCCGGCGATTTCCGCGGCATGCCGGCCGGCGCCGTCGCCGTGTTGCGCCTGCCCGGCGATGCCGCGCTGGAACCAGGCGTCGCGCAACTGGCTGCGTTCTGGTGGCCATGAGCGGATGCGTCGCGCCCGCCTAGTCGCCGCGTTGCTGCTGTCTGCGATGCTCGGCCCTGGGCCGGCGTTTTCGGCAAGCCAGGTCTCTGATCCTGCGTCGCCAGTCGTCGCCGCCGCGTTGCCCACCCCGGCCGCGACCGGCGTGGCTTTCGACGGCCGCCGTTCCAGCGCCGTGTTCGGGGTGAGCCTGCGCATGCGCGGCCTGGTCCAGGGGCATATCCCCGGCGTCGCGGGGCAACTGGCTGGCAGCCGCGCGGCTGGATGGCAGGTGCAGGCGCGCCTGGATGCCCAGGGCCTGCACTTCGACGGCCCGCACTGGATGGAGCGGACGACGCGATCGTCCAGCTTCCTGGCCGTGGACCGCTATCCCTCGATCCGGTTTGACTCCGACCGCTTCGACGATGCGCTGCTGCGCAGCGGCGGCCCGTTGCACGGTGAGCTGACCCTGCGCGGACTTAGACGTCCAGTCAGTTTCGTCCTGCTACCTTCAAGCTGTGCGCGGCCCGGGACGGACTGCGACATCCGCGTGCAGGGGAGCTTGAGCCGCCGTGAGTTTGGAATGACCGCGTATCGCATGCTGGCCGATGACACCGTGGAGCTTGGCCTGCGCGTGCGGCTGCGCGGCAGCGGAACTGCGCCGTGACGGCACGCGGTGACGGGTCCGGCATCGATGCCGGCGTCAACCTGTCCCGGTGGTGGCGCCTGCTGGCGCCGGTGCTGCTGCTCTGCCTGTCGGCCTGCGCGCATCTGTCCGAGCCCCAGCGCCGCGCGGCGTTGCAATATGCCTACGCCGCGCAGGACACCGTGGTGGGTTGCACCACGACCTGCGCGGTCGACTCGCCCCTGCTTGCGCTCGGTGACGTGGCCGCGGCGGCATCGCGCCCGGGCGCGCCACGGCACGAGGTGTTCCTGCTCGACCAGGGCCAGGACGCACTGCTCGCCCGCGTCCACCTGATCCGCGCCGCGCGTACCAGCATCGACTTGCAGACCTTCCACTTCGCCCATGACGATGCCGGCCGCGTGGTGCTGGATGCATTGCGCGACGCCGCCCGCCGCGGCGTGCGCGTGCGCTTGATGCTCGATCCGCTCAGCGGCTTGTCCGATCCTGCGCTGCAGGCCCGGCTGGCTGCATTCCATCGCAACTTCGAGGTGCGGCTGTACAACCCGGTGTTCCGCAAGTCGCACGTCAATCCGCTGGAGTTCGTCGGCGGCATCGTGTTCCATTTCCGCGACCTCAATTCGCGCATGCACAACAAATTGATGGTGGTCGACGGCAAGGTGGCGATCATCGGCGGGCGCAATGTCGAGGACGAATACTTCGACTGGGACGCCAGCTACAACTATCGCGACCGCGAGCTGCTGGTCGCCGGACCGGTGGTCGCGTCGATGGTGGCCAATTTCGAGGGCTTCTGGACCAACCGGCGCAGCATTCCCGCCGCCGAGTTGGCTGATGTCGCGGCCGAGTTGCTACGCAACAAGGGGCCGCCGCCAAACGTTCCCGAGCCACGCAGCGCACGCGTGGATGCCATGGATCGACGGGCCGCAGACGGTGCGGGCGTGTTCGAACGGCTGGCGCCGCATCGCTTCCAGGTCGGCAAGGTGGCCTTTTATGGCGACCTGCCGATCAAGCACGCCGATGGGCCCCAGGCGCGTACCGAAGCGTCCGACGCTTTGCTCCAGGTGCTGGCGGGCAGCAAGAGCGAGCTGCTGGTGCAGACGCCCTACCTGGTGATGTCACGCCCGGCGCGGCGGATGTTCCGCGACCTGTACACCCGCACCAAGCGGCATGTGCTGGTTTCCACCAACTCGCTGGCGGCGACCGACGCGTTTCCGGTCTATGCCATGTCGCACAAATACAAGCGTCTGTACTTGCGCGAGCTGGGCTTCCAGATCTACGAGTACAAGCCGTTCCCGGCGGACATGCCGATCGACCTGCGCGCGGTGCCCGGTGCTGTTGAAAAGCTGGGTGCTGTTGACGAGCTGGGTGCTGTTGAAAAGCTCGGCGTCGTCGACAAGTCGGGCGGGAACCGCCTGCTCTCGCCTTCCGGCTTCCGGCACGGCCCGGTGCCGCTCAAGACCGCCGGCGTGCGCATCGGCCTGCACTCCAAGTCGATGGTGGTGGACGAGCAGATCGGCATCGTCGGCTCGCACAACTTCGATCCGCGCTCGACCGACTACAACACCGAAAGCCTGGTGATGGTGTACGACGAGACGTTCGCTCGCGCACTGGCGTCGAGTATCCGGCGCGACATGGAGCCCGGTAATTCCTGGGTGATCGCCCCGCGGGCCAAGCTGCCGGTGCTGTGGGGGCTCAACTACAACCTTGGCAAGCTGTCGGAGAAGCTGCCGATCTTCGACATCTGGCCGCTGCCCTACGCCACCAGCTACGAACTCAAGGAAGGCTGCAGTCCGCTGCCGCCGGACGACCCCGGATTCCAGGACTGTTATGACGACGTGGGCGACTTCCCCGAGGTCAACATGAGCCTGAAGATGATCTACACCCGGGTGCTGACGGTGTTCGGCGCCGGGTTGATCCCGATTCTGTAGGCGGTGGCGTCGGCGGGGACGCCGCGCCGCGTCGTTGCCAAGGCTGATTGACGGGAATGGGCCCGGGGCCTAGGCTTTCAGGTTCCATCTCCGCCCTCTTCCGGACCCACCCCCATGCCCCTGGCCATCAGCTTCGAACTGTCCGACCGCGAACTGGAAGAATTCCAGAAAGCGATCAAGGCAGCCACCTCCGCCGCCGGAAGCATGACTGCCGAGCAGATCATCGCCGCCGCAAGCAAGCTGTTGGAGGACGCTGGTAGCCTCGAACTGCCCGAGTTCATCCTGAGCCGCCTGAACATGCTCGACGCCCAGATCGCCATGCTGCGCGACGAAGCCTGGGCGCTGGGTGAGGAAGATCGCCAGCGCGTGCTGTCGGCCCTGGTCTATTTTGCCGACCCGAACGACATCATTCCCGATCACGTGCCGGTGCTGGGCTACCTCGATGACGCGATCGCGATCGAGTTGTGCGTGCGCGAGCTGCGCCACGAGCTCGATGCCTATGGCGAGTTTTGCGACTTCCGCCAGACCGAGGCCGAGCGCCGCGGCATGAATCCGGCCAGCGTCGGTCGTGCCGAATGGCTGGCTCTGCGCCGCGACGAACTGCAGGACCGGATGCATCGCCAGCGCACCCGCGAAGCAGGCACCGGCTATGGCTCCAGCTCGGGCTACGCCCGCGAGGGTTACACCAGCTCCTGGCGCCCGGGCCTGATGCGCGTCCGCTAGGCCGGATCCCGCGCAATGGCAGGTCCGTTTCGCCAGCCGGTTGATCTGGCGGAGATCAACCGCCTGTCGGCAAACAGCGCGATTGGCCATCTGGGCATCGTGTTCACCGAGGCCGGCCAGGACTATCTGCGCGCCACCATGCCGGTGGACGCGCGGACCCTGCAGCCATTCGGCATCCTGCACGGGGGCGCCTCGGTGCTGCTGGCCGAGAGCCTGGGCAGCTTTGCCGCCACCCTGTGCCTGGACGATCGTTCCCGACAGATGGCGGTCGGCCTGGAGATCAACGCCAACCACCTGCGTGCGGTGAAGGACGGCGTGGTCACGGGAACTGTCCGGCCGATCCACTTCGGTCGCAGTACCCAGGTCTGGGATATCCGCATCGAGGATGAACAGGGTCGGCCGGTCTGTGTGTCGCGGCTGACCTTGGCGGTGGTGTCGCGTCCCTAGCTGGCGTTGCCGATCCGGCGCGGCCCGTCGTGGCGCGTCGAGGCGCGGCTAAGGTGCCGGGCTGGCGCGATCGGCAGAAACCGAGCACGGGCTCGGCACGTTCCCGGCCTAAAATGCCGACATGACTTCGTCCAGACCTCCAGGGGAATGGCGGCGGCCGCTGCGCTTTGCCCTGCGCCTGCCGCTGCTGCTCCTGCATGCCACCCTCGGCCTGGCCTTTGTCATGCTGATGATCAACCCGCTCACTGAGCGGATCCGCCTGCGCGGTGAAACCCTGGACCAGTCGGCGATCCGCTGGTGGTCGCAGGTGATGGTGCGGATCTTCGGCATGCGCGTGCGCCGGGTCGGCACGCCGCTGCCGGGCGCGGCCTTGTTCGTCGCCAACCATGTCAGTTGGATCGACATCACCCTGCTGCATTCGCAACGCCCGCTCGGCTTCGTGGCCAAGGCCGAGATCGCGCGCTGGCCGCTGATCGGCTGGCTAGCCAGCCGCGGC
>JBKJMY010000088.1:0-6391 GCA_046596115.1 Arenimonas sp. | reverse complement strand
CTGGAGCGAGCAATATCGCAACAGCGAAACCGGTCCGATCCTGGCGATGGATGCCTTGATCGATGCCCTGCCCGCGCGCTGTCCCACCGACGATGGCGTGGTCGCGCTGACCCACGGCGACTACCGCATCGACAACCTGATGTTTGCCAACGACGCCCCGCGCATCGTTGCGGTGGTGGACTGGGAGCTATCCACGCTCGGCCATCCGCTCGCGGATCTTGGCTACCTGTGCATGGCGCTGCGCCTGCCGCGCAACCCTGCCTTGCCCGGACTGGCCGGATTGGATCGCGCAGCACTCGGTATTCCGGATGAAGCCGCAATGCTGGCGCGCTATTCCGAGCTCAGCGGACGACCGATCCCGGCCGACTGGAACTTCGTGCTCGCCTTCAGCTATTTCCGCCTGGCAGCAATCGCCCAGGGCGTGGCCAAGCGCGTGCAGCAGGGCAATGCCTCCAGCGAACAGGCGGTGCAGGCGGGCCGGATGACGGCGCTGCTCGCAGAAGCAGGGCGCGCCTTGCTCTAGCGGCGATCAGCGCGCGCCCTGCTCTAGCGGCGCGACCAGGCGTGGATATGCCGTGCAATCTCGCGCACGCCGTCGGTCAAGGCCGCCGGCCCGGGCTGCAGGATCAACGGTGACTTGATCTCGATCAGCTGCCCGTCGCGGACCGCGGGCAGGTCAGCCCATCCCTCCCGCGCAGCCACCGTGGCCGGCTGGAATTTCTTGCCGCACCAGGAGCCAAACACGATCTGCGGCGCACGCGCGAGGATCTCGCTGTCATCGGCAAGGATGCGGTCGCGGGCAAGCGACATCGCCGCGCGCTCGGGAAAGATGTCGTCACCGCCGGCAATGCGCACCAGTTCGGCCACCCACTGGATACCGCTGATCCGCGGCTCGTCCCACTCCTCGAAATACACCCGGGGCCGGACCGCCAGTCGCGCCGCATCTTCGGCAATCACATCCAACCCCTGGCGCAAGGTCGCGGCGTAGGCCGCGGCGCGATCGCCCGCACCAACCAGGGCGCCCAGGCGGCAGATGTACTCGAGGATGCCTTCGACACTGCGGTGGTTGCTGATCCACACCTCCACGCCGCGCCGGATGAGTTGGGCGGCGATGTCGGCCTGGATATCGGAAAAACCGATCACCATGTCCGGCTTCAAGGCCATTATGGCGTCGATTTTGGCGCTGGTGAAGGCGCTGACCTTGGGTTTCTCGCGACGCGCGCGCGGCGGCCGCACCGTGAAGCCGGAGATGCCGACAATCCGGTCCTGCTCACCGAGTGCATACAGGGTTTCGGTCGGCTCCTCGGTCAGGCAGACGATCCGCCGCGGTCCCATCGTCAACCCAGGCCTGCCGACATCGCAGCCGCCGGACAACTCACGGGAACAGCATGCGCTGCACCCAGCGCCCGTCCACCCGTTCGTGCCGGTGCCGCTCGTGCAAGCGATAGCGGGCGCCATACCAGAACTCGACCGACTCCGGCACCACGCGGAAGCCTGACCAGTTCGGCGGCCTGGGCACGTCCACGCCTTCGTAGCGCTGTTCCACCTCGGCGATGCGCTGTTCGAACTCTTCGCGTGAGGCCAGCGTACGCGATTGCTCCGACGCCCATGCGCCGATCTGGCTGGGGCGTGGCCGGCTGGCGAAATAGGCATCGGCTTCGGCGGCGGTCACCGACTCGGTGCTGCCTTCGATCTTCACCTGGATCCCTTCGCGCACCAGTTTCCAATGGAACAACAGCGCCGCCTGCGGGTTGCCCGCCAGCTGGCGGCCCTTGCGGCTGTCGTAGTTGGTGTAGAACACGAACCCGCGCGCGTCGAAGGCCTTCAGCAGCACCGTGCGCGCCGATGGCCGCCCGTTGGCGGCGACCGTTGCCACCGTCATCGCGGTCGGCTCGCGATCACCCGAGGCACGGGCTTCGTCGAGCAGCGCAGCAAACGTGGCGACAACGTCATCGGGCAGCATGATGCCGGCGTCAGTCTTCGAATCGGCCATGGCGTCGGGACTCAAGAGACGACAAAGCTGACGCGCAAGTTCACCCGCCACTCGGTGACCGTGCCGTCTTCGGCGGTGACCACCTTGATCTCGTTGACCCAGGCGCCCTTGATGTTTTTCACCGTCTCCGAGCACTTGTGCAGGCCCGATTGCACGGCGGCTTCCATGCTCTTGGGGGATGACGAATTGATCTCGATGATCTTGGCAACGGACATGGCAAGGCGCCTTCGCTTTGGGGGAGCGGCAGACTATACGCCGGGCTCCGTTAGCGCCGCGTATCCGGCACGGAAGTCCGCATGGTCCGGCGACCATCCAAGTCCGTGCAGCCGGCCATTGGCCACGCGCCGTCCCCGCTGTGGACCTGCGTCCGGGGCGATGGCAGGCAACGTTTCGCGCGCGCGAATCCAATCCTGGACATCGCACTCCAGTGCCGGGCTGTCATCGCTACCCAGCCACGTGCCGGTGGCATCATCGAGCGGCGCTGCCAGCAATGCATCCGCCGCGGCCGCGGCATCATCGATGTGCACCCGGTTGCTCCAGCGGCGCGCGCCGGCCTGGCCAGCGCGTGCGCGCCGCAGCATCGCCTCGCGTCCCGGGCCGTAAAGACCCGACAGCCTCAGCACGCTGCCGCCACGATGCGACAAGGCCTCGGTTTCTGCTTCCAGCAAAACCCGGCCATTGAACGTCGTGGCCAGCGCGGGGCTGTCCTCGTCCACCCACTCGCCCGCATCCTGCGCGTAGACAGCGGTGGAGGAAACAAACAGCAGCCGCGGAAGTTCCAGTCGATCGAGAAGTCGGCGCAGGCCGTCGCGATACAGCGTGCGATACGCCGCTTCGTCGCGGACATCGGGTGTCGGGCAGTACAGCAGGGCGTCGGGCCGTCGCGGCAAGCGATCGATGCCGGCGCCGGTCGCCAGGTCAACGCGCAAACCACGCAGGCCTGGCGTCGGCGTGACGTCCCGCCGGCGCAGGCCGAGCACGTGCATGCCGCCGGCAAGGCGACGTTCAGCGACTCGGGAACCGAGGTCGCCGAAACCGGCAACCAGCAGCAGCGGGGCGGAATTCATGCACGCAAATGCTAGCATCACGGCATGAATCCCGCGCCCAACCTGGTGCTTGTCGGCCCGATGGGCGCCGGCAAGAGTTCCATCGGCCGGCGTCTGGCGATCCGGCTCGGTCTCGACTTTGTCGACCTCGACCGCCGCCTGGAACAGGACGCCGGCGTCCCCGTCGCGACCATTTTCGCCCTGGAGGGCGAGGCAGGCTTTCGTCGCCGTGAAAGCGTCCTGCTCGCGGACGTGCTGACCGGCCATGGGCTGCTGGTGTCCACCGGCGGCGGCATCGTGCTCGACCCGGTCAATCGTGAACTGCTGCACCGGCGCGGCTTCGTGGTGTACCTGCGCCTTGGCGTCGAAGAGCAATTGGAACGCCTGGCCCGCGACCACACCCGGCCCTTGCTGGTCGGCGACAATCGCGAAGCGACCCTGCGCAAGCTGTCCACCGTGCGCACCCCGCTCTATGAATCCCTTGCCGACCGCGTGTTCGACTCGGCCACGCTGGGTGTGGACGGCGCCGTGCGCCGGCTTGCGGCACAGCTGCAGTCCGGATGGACGCGCCAGGACGTGGCATGAGCGCGCAGCTGGTGGTCGGACTGGCCGGGCGCGCCTATCCCATCTCGATCGGCGCCGGCCTGCTGCGCGAACACAACCTGCAGCTACTCGCCCCCGGGCGCCAAGTGCTGGTGGTGACTGACGACAACGTCGCCCCGCTGTACCTGGACACCGTGCGCAGCCGCCTGCCCGACCGCGATGTGGTCGCGCACATCCTGCCGGCAGGCGAGCAGGAAAAAACCCTGGCCCGCTTCGGTGAAGTGATGCAACAGCTGGCGACGATGGGCGCCCGGCGCGATGCCACCATCTTCGCGCTCGGTGGCGGCGTCGTTGGCGACCTGGCCGGGTTTGCCGCTGCATGCTGGATGCGCGGCATCGGCGTGGTGCAATTGCCCACCACCTTGCTGGCGATGGTGGACAGCAGCGTCGGCGGCAAGACCGCGGTTGACCTGCCAGCCGGCAAGAACCTGGTCGGCGCCTTCCACCAGCCATCCGCGGTGGTCATCGACACATCCACATTGGCCACGTTGCCCGACCGCGAACTGCGCGCCGGCCTGGCAGAAGTGCTCAAGTACGGGGCAATCGCCGACCCGGAATTCTTCGCCTGGATCGAAGCCCACGCCGATCAGCTGCTGGCCCGCGATGCCGCGGTTCTGGAACAGGCGATCGCGCGCAGTTGCCGGCACAAGGCGGCGATCGTGGCGCGCGATGAAACCGAGCAGGGCGAACGCATGCTGCTCAATTTCGGGCACAGCTTCGGCCACGCCATCGAGGCCGAGCAGGGCTACGGCGGAATGCTGCATGGCGAAGCCGTGGCGGTCGGGATGTTGCTCGCAGCGCGCCTGTCGGCGCGGCTGGAGCGCGCGCCCGGCGCGGATGCCGATCGCCTTGCGCAGTTGCTGGAACGACTCGGCCTGCCGACGGCGGTTCCCGCCGGCCTGTCCCCGGAACGCTTGCTGGCGCGCATGCGGCTGGACAAGAAGGCGGTCTCCGGCGGCCTGCGCCTGATCTTGTGGCGCGGGCTGGGTGCCGCGGAAGTCGAAAGCGGTGTCCCGGATGCCCGCATCCTGGACGTGCTGGGCGCCAGCACCACCTGATGCTGCGAGCACGCCGTCAAGGCGCCAGCGCGCGGGCAGTCGCGATGCGCCGCCGGGCTACAATGCCCGGGCCATGCGCATCCTGCTGCAACAACGTCCGCTCGCCGGCGAAAATCCCAAGTACGTCCAACTGAGCCTGCAGCAGGATCTGCTCGGCGGCTGGCTGCTGTTGCGCGAGGCCGGTCAGATCGGCGGCAAGGCGACCCTGCGCAAAGAACAGTTCCTGCACCAGGACGCCGCACTGGCCGCGTTCGAAAAAGCACGCGACGCGCAGATCGGCCGCGGCTTCCAGTTGATGTTCGCCCAGGGCGCGAATGCGCCGCAGTAGACTCCGCCGCCGCACAAGGATTGACGATGCCCCCAGCCAATGACCGTTTCCTGCGCGCGCTGCGCGGCCAGCCCGTGGATGCCACGCCGGTCTGGCTGATGCGACAGGCGGGTCGCTACCTGCCCGAATACCGCATCGTGCGCGCCAAGGCCGGCAGTTTCATGGGCCTGGCGACCAATCCGGAGCTGGCCTGCGAGGTCACCCTGCAGCCGCTGGAGCGGTTCGAGCTCGATGCCGCGATCCTGTTCTCGGACATCCTCACCATTCCCGATGCGATGGGGCTGGGGCTGAGTTTCGCCGACGGCGAGGGTCCGCGTTTTGCCCGGCCGGTGCGCACCGCCGAGGATGTTGCACAACTGGCCGTGCCGGACATGGAAGATGAGCTGCGCTATGTGATGGATGCGGTTCGCCTGATCCGTCGCGAGCTCGACGGCCGGGTGCCGCTGATCGGATTCTCGGGCAGCCCGTGGACCCTGGCCTGCTACATGGTGGAAGGTGGCGGCAGCGCCAACTTCGGCCGGATCAAAGCGATGGCGCTGTCGGAGCCTGCGCTGTTGCATAAGTTGCTCGGCGTGGTCACCGATGCAGTCATCGCCTACCTGTCGGCCCAGCGTGCCGCTGGCGCCCAGGCCCTGCAGGTGTTCGATACCTGGGGCGGCGCACTGGCGCCCGCGCACTACCGCGCGTTCTCCCTGCCTTACCTGCAACGCATCGCGCGCGAACTCGTGCGCGGCGAAGGCGAGCAGCGCACGCCGCTGATCGTGTTCGGCAAGGGCAATGATCCCTACCTGGAAGAACTCAGCCACGACGTCGAGGCGCTTGGTGTGGACTGGACCGTGGGCATCGGCGAGGCGCGCATGCGCGTGCCCGGGCACATCGCGCTGCAGGGCAACCTTGATCCCGCCACGCTCTACGCCAGCCCGGATGCGATCCGCGCCGAAGTGGCGCGCACGCTGGACGAATACGCCGCCGCCAACGGCGGCTCGCGCGAAGGCCATGTGTTCAACCTCGGCCACGGCCTGTCGCCGGACATGGATCCAGCACATGTGCGCGTGCTGGTAGACGCGGTGCACGCGCACAGCCGGCGCTGAGTCAGTCCGATCCGGTTTTCTGCTCCCCGGTGACCACGCCGCGGAAGCTTGCCATCGTGCGATCGATGCAGGCCTGCAGCAATCGGCTGGTCACCGGCTTGCGCAGGAAGCCATGCATGCCCGCCGCGTAGGCCAGCGGCTCGGCTTGCGGATCGGAACGCGCGGTCAACGCAACCAGCGCCAATGCCTGGCCCTGCCGGCGCAGGATGCGCGCCAACTCGAATCCGTCCAGGCCGGGCAGGTCGAGATCGACAAACGCGAGGTCGTAGCGC
>JBKJMY010000116.1:0-17128 GCA_046596115.1 Arenimonas sp. | reverse complement strand
ACGTTCGATCCGGTCCACCTGGGCCACCTGCAGATTGCGCGAGCCGTCGCCGCCAAACTGGGCGCACCGGTGTCCCTGGTTCCCGCCGCCGATCCGCCGCATCGGCCTGCACCGGGTGCCAGCGCCGAGCAACGCGCGCATATGCTCGACCTGGCGGTGGCCGACGATGCGATGCTCCGCGTGGATCGCCGCGAATTGCGCCGCAACGCGCCGTCCTACACCGTCGATACCCTGGCGGGGCTGCGCGCCGAACTGGGCGCGTCGGCGTGCATCGTCTGGGTGCTGGGCATCGATTCGGTCCTGCAACTGCCGCAATGGCACCACTGGCGCCGATTGCTGGAGGTCGCCAACCTGCTGGCCGTCCAGCGGCCGCTGACACAGGTCGGCAAGGCCTGGTTGCGCGCACGGGCGCCCGAAGTCGAGGCTGAACTCTCCCCGCGCTGGATCCGCCCCGCGCAGCTGCTGCTCCGGCCAGCTGGCGGCTACGCAGCCTTGGCCCTGCGGCCGTTACGGCGGGAAGCGGCCACTCAGATCCGCGCCCGGATCGCCCAGCACAAGCCCTGGAAGGTCCTGGTCCCCCAGGCGGTCGCTTCGTTCATCGAGTCCACGGGCCTGTACCGGGCGGGCGCTGGGGCTGCGGGTATAATTGCCACCCGGCATCCGCCGCAGATCGAGGGAACGCGTTGACCACCAAGGCCCAAGTCATCAAGACCCGCATGCCGGTTCCGGCGCCCACGCCCGAGGCGTTGCTTGCACAGGTCCACGGCGCGCTGGAAGAGATGAAAGCCAAGGACACGGTCGAGATCGACGTCCGCGGCAAGACCAGCATCGCCGATTACCTCGTGGTCGCTTCCGGCACCTCGACCCGGCACGTCAAGTCGGTCGCCGACGAAGTCGTGCAGTTCGCCAAGAAGTGCGGCGTGATGCCGCTGGGCGTCGAAGGCGAGCGCGAAGCCGAATGGGTCCTCGTGGATCTCGGCGACGTGATCGTGCACGTGATGCTGCCGCGGGTGCGCGAGTTCTATGCGCTCGAGCGCCTGTGGACGGTCGGCGACCAGCCGCCCGGGGACGACGACGTCGTCAGGTGAAGGCGACGCTGATCGCGGTCGGTGAGCGCGCTCCCGACTGGGTCGCGACGGGATTTTCCGAATACCAGAAGCGGCTCTCGCACTGGCTGCCACTGGCGCTGCATGAAGTTGCGCCTGGCGTGCGCGGCAAGGGCCGCGATGCCCTGCGCGCGATGGCCGACGAAGGCGGGCGTGTGCTTGCCGCCGTCCCGAAAAACGCGCTGGCCATTGCACTGGATGGCCGCGGCGCGACACTGAGTTCGGAACAGCTCGCGCAACGACTCGAGCGCTGGCGACAGGGCGGTCGCGACATCGCGCTGTTGATCGGCGGTCCGGAAGGGCACGCGTCCGATGTGATGGCCGGCGCCGACGAGCAGTGGTCGCTCGGTCCACTGACGTTGCCGCACATGCTGGTGCGGCTGGTGGTTGCCGAGCAGTTGTATCGGGCTTGCAGTTTGCTGGCCAACCATCCGTATCATCGCGGCTGACTGCGCAAGCGCAGCGGTCGAATCGCGTCCATTCCCGGCAACCGCACCGGCACGCCGGCTTCGCAATCGCCGGCTGCACACAGGTACTGGACCAGCCCGGGTTGCGCCTGCAGCAACAGGTGGAAAACGACATTCTGTTCGATGGATCCGTGCACGGCCTGCGCACCCGGGCCACCCGCCCAGACGCCGACATCATCACCGGCGTGGGTCTCCGATCCCGCGGGAAAGCTTGCCTCCTGCAGGTAGTCCGGGTCATCGGTGCGGACGTCGGTCAGGTCAGGGCGTGCGGTGGCCGCAACGACGCCGGCAATATCGTGTGGATAGCGCTTCGGTCCCTGTGGCTGCTGTGTCGACGCACCGGCATAGCCTGGGCCATTGGCATACGACAGCGTGGTGTAGGGCAGGCCGAGCGCATCGCGGGCGAACTCCTTCTCTGCGCGGCCGTGGTTGGATCCGATCACCTTGCCCAGGATGGGATTGCCACGCTCGGCGTAACCCACGAAGTTGAGCGTATGCGAATGGTCGGCGGTAACGATGATCAGCGTGTCGTTGCCGGGGCTGGCCAGGCGTGCCGCGCGGACCGCATCGGACAGCTGGATGGTTTCATCCAGCGCCCGGTAGGCGTTGCCGGCATGGTGCGCATGGTCGATGCGGCCGGACTCCACCATCAGGAAGAAGCCCTTGGGATTGCGCCGCAGCACAGTGATCGCATCGCGCGTCATCTCCGACAGACTTGGCTCGCCTGCGCGATCGTGGCTGCGATCAATCTCGTACTGCATGTGGTCGGGTTCGAACAGGCCAAGCACGCGTGTTTCGCGCGACAAGTCCAGTGCCTGCAACTGCGCGGTATTCCAGACGTACCGGCCTTCCGGATACTGGTGTTGCCACTCGGTGACCAGGTTGTGGCCGTCCTTGCGGTCGCCGCGCTTGTCGGGATACTCCGGATCGGCCTGCGTGGTCGGCAGGAACTTGCGCCGTCCACCGCCGAACGCCACGTCGATGCCGTCACCCGCGGCCAAGCCAACGAACTGGCTGGCGATGTCGCGACAACCCTGCACGGCGGCTTTGGCCGGCAGCTCGGCGTCGGATTCCCACTCGCGCTCGGACGTATGCGCATAGGTCGCCGCGGGCGTCGCGTGGGTCAGGCGCGTGTTGGTGACCACGCCGGTTGACAGTCCTGCGGACTCGGCGATTTCCAGCAGCGTGGCGAGTTCGTCCTTGCGTCGCGCGCAGTCGCGGCGTGCCACCTGCTGTCCCACCGAGAGCGCGCCGATGCGTGCCTTCACACCGGTGACCATGGCGGTCATGGTGCCGGCCGAGTCCGGCGTCTGGCTGTCGGTGTTGTAGGTCCGGCTGAACGCGGTGAACGGCAGGTCTTCGAACGACAGGCGATGCTCTTCGCCCGGCTGAGCCGCACGCTGGCCCTCCAGGATGCGCGCGGCTGCCACGGTGGTCAGGCTCATGCCGTCGCCCACGAACAGGATCAGGTTCCTGGCCCCACCATGGCCGGCGCCGGACGCAGCGGCCGCATTTGCGCCGGCTCGATACCAGGTGGTCGCTGACTCGCCCGCACTGGACCCGCGCGTAGTTGCTGCAACGTCAGGATGCATCGGGTCTCGCGGCTGCGGCGCGGGAATCGGTTCGCGTCCTGCGCTTGCGCCGGAAACGATGCCGGCAGCCAGCGCCAATGTGATCGACAACACACGCACGGGCATCTGTACTCCTGAACCGGAGCCAAAGTATCGCCCAAGTTGGTGCCCGCGAATCAACCGTCTCCCGCCGCGCGGTGGCGGCGCAGGCTATCCTTGCGAAATGCTTTATCTCGCCTCTCAATCCCCCCGCCGGCGCGAGCTGCTCTCACTGCTCGGACTGTCCCCGGGCGTGCTCGACGTGGATGTGCCCGAACAGCGCCTGCCCGGCGAGCCGAGTGCAGACTACGTCAGCCGTGTCGCGCGCGAGAAGGCCGGCGCAGGACTGCTCCAGGTCGTCGCCCTGCCTGGAGCATTGGTGCTCGGCGCCGATACCGAAGTGGTGCTGGACGACGAAGTGTTCGGCAAGCCGGCCGATGCCCAGGATGCCGCGCGCATGCTGCGCCGGCTCGCCGGTCGCACCCACCAGGTGATCACCGTGGCCTGGCTGGTCGGCGCTGGCCGCGAAGAACGCGCCGTGAGCACCTCCGAGCTGCGCTTCGCGCCCATGGACGACGCCGAGATCGCGACCTACATCGCCACCGGCGAGCCCATGGGCAAGGCCGGCGCCTATGCCATCCAGGGCCGCGCCGCTGCATTCGTCGAGCACCTGTCCGGAAGCCACTCGGGCGTGATGGGGCTTCCACTGCACGAAACGTATCAATTGCTGCGTCGCTTCGGCGTCGCCTGCTGAAGGCCAACGATGTCCGAAGAGTTGCTGATCAATGTCACCCCGCGCGAGACCCGCGTAGCCCTGGTTGAAAACGGGATGCTGCAGGAGCTGCACATCGAGCGCGCCAGCCGGCGCGGCGTGGTCGGCAATGTCTACAAGGGCCGGGTGCAGCGGGTGATGCCTGGCATGCAGGCGGCGTTCGTGGAAATCGGCCTGGATCGCGCCGCGTTCCTGCATGCGTCCGATGTCGTGCGCTTGCCACTCGAACCGGCCGATTCGGCAGTGGGCGAGGCCGCGGCGGCTGCCCCGGCGCCAACGCCCGCGATCGCGTCCCTGTTGCATGAGGGGCAGGAGATCGTGGTGCAAGTGGTCAAGGATCCGATCGGCGGCAAGGGCGCCAGGTTGACCACGCAGATTTCAATTCCCTCGCGCTACCTGGTGCTGCTGCCGTATTCGCGCGTGATCGGTGTGTCGGCGAGGATCGAAGACGAGGTCGAGCGCGCGCGCCTGAAGGCGATTGTTGCGGAACTGGCCAGTGGCTCGAGTGCCGGATACATCGTGCGCACCAACGCCGAAGGGCAGGAAGCGGAATCGCTTGCCGAGGATGTCGCCTACCTGCACCGCGCCTGGCAGCTGATCCGCGATGCCGGCACCGACGGCAAGGTGGGCAAGACGATCTATGACGACCTGGCGCTGCCCCTGCGCGCGCTGCGCGACATGATGAGCCGAGAGGTGGACAAGGTGCGCGTTGACTCGCGCGAGACCTACGAGCGCATGGTCGGATTCGCGCAGCAGTTCATGCCCGAGCTCGCCGATCGCGTTGAACATTACAGCGGCGAGCGCCCGGTATTCGACCTGTATGGCATCGAGGACGAAATCCAGCGCGCCATGCTCAAGGAGGTGCCACTCAAGTCCGGCGGCCACCTGATCGTCGACCAGACCGAGGCGATGACCACTGTCGACGTGAATACCGGTTCTTTCCTGGGCCAGCGCAACCTGGAGGAGACCGTTTACCGTACCAACCTGGAAGCGGCGCAGGCGGTGGCGCGGCAGCTGCGGCTGCGCAACCTGGGCGGGATCATCATCATCGACTTCATCGACATGGTCGACGAAGAGCACAAGCGCCAGGTGCTGCGCACCCTGGAGAAGGGCCTGGCGCGCGACCATGCCAAGACTGCGGTGCACGACTTCTCGCCGCTGGGGCTGGTCGAGATGACCCGCAAACGCACCACCGAGAGCCTGGAGCGACAGTTGTGCGAGCCCTGCCATGAATGCGGCGGCCGCGGCACCCTGAGGACGTCGGAAACGATCATGTACGAGATCTTCCGCGAGATCACCCGCGCTGTGCGCCAGTTCGAGGCCTCGCAGCTGCTGGTCATTGCCTCGACGATGGTGGTGTCGAAGATCACCGAGGAAGAGTCGGCGTCGGTTGCCGAGCTTGAGGAATTCCTCGGCAAGAGCATCCGCTTCCAGGCCGATGACCAGTACGCGCAGGAACAATTCGACGTGGTGCTGTTGTAATCGGCATGTCCACGCCGCTGCGCCGCCGGATCCATCACGCCCGCCGCTGGACCAGCTATGGTGCATTGGTCGTCCTGATCGCCGTAGCCCTGCTGGTTGCCGTGGCCAATCAGCTGCTGCCCATGGTGCAGCGCCATCCGCAGCGCATCGCCGCATGGTTGAGCGAGCGCGTCGGCGAGCCGGTGCGATTCACGGCCGCACGCGCCGAGTGGACACGGAGTGGGCCGCGATTCATCTTTGACGGATTGCGCGTCGGTACCGGCGCCGATGCGCTCGACATCGGCCGCGCCGAACTGAAGATCGCGATGTATTCCGGCCTGCTGCCCGAGCGGCCGCTGACCGAGCTGAAAATCCGCGACCTGGCGCTCGGGCTGGTGCAGGAAGCCGATGGGCGCTGGCGCGTGGTGGGACTGCCTGGCCAGGAGACGGGCGATCCACTGGATCGGCTTGAGGGATTCGGCGAACTGCAGATCGAGCGCGCGCGGCTGGCGATTCGCGCGCCGTCGCTCGCGCTGTCAGCGCAACTGGTCCGCGTGGATGCCCGCATCCGCGTCAACGGCTCGCGCCTGCGCGTGGGCGTATCGGGCTGGAGCAATGCCGCGGACCAGCCGGTGAACGCCGTGCTCGATATCGACCGACACAAGGGCAGCGGTTTGCTCTGGGTGGGCGGCGAAAAATTGCAGGCCGCGCACTGGACGTCCTTCCTTGCAAGCGCGGGATTGAGCGCGTCCAGCGGCGATGGCACGTTGGGCATGTGGGCGCGCCTTCGCGACCGGCGCATCGAACAGGTGACGGTGCAAGCCGACTTGTCCAACACCGCATTGCGTTCCGTGCGACCAATTCGGACCCCCACCGGACAGGCACGCATCCTGGCGGTAACCGTAGACAGCCTGCGCGCCACCGCACGCTGGGACGCCACCGCCAATGGTTGGCGCCTGCGTGTGCCGGTGCTGCGCGTCACCCAGGGCGGACATGCATCTGCGCTGGACAACATCGTCATCGATGGCGGGCTCCGCTATGCCCTGCGCGGGGATGATATGGACTTGGCGCCGTTGGCAGCCTTGCTCAGCTTGAGCGATCGCCTTCCGGTCGGGCTGCGCAGTTTCCTGCACGACGGCAATCCGCAGGCGCGCCTGCGCCACGTCAACGTTTCCGGGGTCCGCGGCGGAGCAGTGCGTGGCAGCATGCTGGTGTCGGAATTGCGCCTGCTTCCGGTTGGCCAGCGCCCGGGATTGTCTGGGTTCTCCGGCGCCGTGCAGTTCGACCAGCAAGGTGGTGTGCTGCGGATCGGCCGCACGCCAGTGCGACTGCATTGGCCCGTAGGCCTTCGCCAGGACCTGGACCTGGACCTGGATGGCAGCCTCGCGCTGTGGCGTGACGGCAAGGGTTGGACCTTGGGTAGCCATGGCCTGCGTATACGCGGCGGTGACTTCGGCGCCGCCGTTCGGATCCAGCTTGGCTTCCAGGGCGACGGGACCGCGCCCACGCTCGACCTTGCCGCCGACCTTGCACCGGCGAGCGTGGAAACTGCAAAGAAATTCTGGATCCTGCACAAGATGTCGCCCGGCTCGGTGAAGTGGCTGGACCACGCGCTGGTGGCGGGTGAAGTCGTGGACGGTCGCATTGCAATTGGCGGTGACCTCGACGATTGGCCGTTTCGCAATGGCACCGGAAGTTTCGATGCGCGCGCCCAACTGCGCGATGCCACGGTCAAGTTTTCGGACGCCTGGCCTGCCGGCACGGGTATGGCGCTGGACCTGGTGTTCGACGGCCCGGGCTTCTCGCTCGCCGGCTCCGGAAACCTGCTCGGCAATCCCATTCCCGCAGTCAGCGGCGGCATCGCCGATTTCGCAGCCGGCATCCTGAAACTGCAGGTGCAGTCGGAATCACAAGGCGAGAACCTGCGCCAGTTGATGCTGGCCAGCCCGCTGGCCAAGGACAACGGCGAGAACCTGCGCAATGCGCGCATCGAAGGTCCGGCATCGGTAACAGTGGACCTGGAAATTCCGCTGCATCCAGGTGCGACGGGCCACCGCGTCGATGGCACATTGGACTTGCATGCGGGCAAGCTCGCCGATCCGCGCTGGGGCATCGCATTCGAGAACGTGACCGGACGAACCCGCTTCGACCGCGTTGGTTTTGCCGCCGAAAACCTCGCTGTCACGCTGGACAAACAACCCGCCATTTTCAACCTGCGCGTTGGCGAGCACACCGGCGAGCACGGCGTGGCTGCCCTGGCGACACTCGAGGGCCGATTCAATGCCGCAACCCTGATTGATCGGGCCGGCGACCTGGCATGGCTGAAGCGCTGGATGGTTGGATCGAGCGCATGGAAGATCGCTGTTCGCGTTCCCACCGGCGCTGGCGGGCGCGCCAGCCCGCCAAGCCGGCTCACCGCCAGCTCTGACCTGGCGGGAACCGCCCTGCTGTTTCCTGCGCCGCTGCGCAAGCCAGCCAGCTCGGCAATGCGCCTGGAAGTGCAGACTCCGCTACCAGTCCAGCAGGGGGAAGTTGCCGTGCGCCTGGGTTCGCTGATGCGGGCGCGCGCGCAACTGCGAAAGAACGCGCCGATGAGCGCCGCCGTCGCCTTCGGTGACGCGACCGCGCCGGCGATGCCGCCGCAGGGCCTGTCGGTGCGCGGCAATGTGGCGATTCTCGATGCCAGCGCCTGGGTTGGCTTCAACAGTGGCGCCGACAGCGCTGGCGGCAGTGGATCGGCGCCACTGCAGTCGGCAGACATGCAAGCCCAGCAACTGGTTTTCCTGGATCGCAGTTTTGCCGATACCCACCTCAGCGTTGCGCGTAGCGCAGCGTCCACGCAGGTTGCATTCAAGGGCACGGGCATCGAGGGAAGCATCGAGGTACCCGGGGATTCCGCGCGCGCGGTGCAGGGACGCTTCGACAAGTTGTACCTGGCCTCGGTCGTGGCGAGCGCCGACGCGGCCACGACGGCGCCATCGGCATCGAAACCGGCGCCAGGCCCGGTCGCAGTTGCCGGCGCCGTGCCGGCGGCGGCTGCCAGCGGCGGCGATCCGCCCGATGGCGCCAGTCCCGCGATTGCCGACGCCGCCGTACCCTCAACCGACGTGCAGAATCCCGGCAGCCTGCCGCCGCTGCGTTTCGATATCGCCGACCTGCGGATCGGTGCCGCACAGTTGGGCAAGGCCGCGCTGCAGACCACGCCGATCAGCAATGGGCTGCGCGTGGACCACTTCCAGACCCAGGCCAAGAACCTCGGGCTGAGCGCCGCCGGCGAGTGGGTGCGGACCCCATCGGGCGGGACGCGTTCCAACTTCCGCCTTGATTTCACTGCACGCAGCCTTGGCCAGATGCTCGATGCGCTCGGCTACGCGGACATGGTGCAGGGCGGGCCAACCAAGGCCACGCTGGTCGGCAGCTGGCCCGGGTCGCCCGGCGCGTTCGGCCTGTCCACGATGAGTGGCACGCTCAAGGTGGATATCGGCGCCGGCCGCCTGCTCGACGTCGATCCGGGCGGTTCCGGCCGCATCCTGGGCCTGCTCAGCCTGGCCGAAATCCCGCGCCGGCTCAGCCTGGACTTCAGTGACTTCTTCGACAAGGGCTTCGCCTTCAATACGGCAAAGGGTGACTTCAGTTTCAGCGACGGCAAGGCACGCACCGACAACCTGGTGATCGATGGACCGGCGGCGGAGATTCGCATCACCGGTGCCACCGGGATGCGCGACGAGATGTATGACCAGCGCGTCGAAGTCCTGCCCAAGGCGGGCGGTATCCTCCCGGCGATCGGATTGCTCGCGGCCGGACCGGCCGGCGCGGCGGTGGGTGTGATGGCCCAGGCGATGTTCCAGAAGCCGTTGAAGCAGTCCACCCGCGTGGTGTATCGGGTCACCGGGCCATGGGCGAAGCCGCTCGTGAAAGTCGTGGAAAAAGGGCCCAATCGCGGCAACAGGAATGAAACGCCGGGCGCGGAACCGGCAGGCGCACCTTGATCGGCGCGCCCGCAGCCCCCATCCAGTCACCTTACGGAGCGACATGAGCCAGATCCTAGAAATTGCGCAATCCCGACTGCTGGAACCCGGCGGCCTTGACCTGTCTGCGGTGGACGCGGGCCTGTCGCAGCTGATGGGTCCGGGCGTGGATTACGGCGACCTGTATTTCCAGCACAGCCGGCGCGAGAGCTGGACGGTCGAGGATGGCATCGTCAAGGACGGCGCCCACGCCATCGAGCAGGGCGTGGGCGTACGCGCGGTCAGCGGCGAAAAAACCGGGTTCGCCTATTCGGACGATATCCGCAGCGAGGCCTTGCTGGAATCAGCGTCTGCTGCGCGCGCGATCAGTCGCGATGGCGGCTCGCAGTCGGCGGGCCAGCGCATCGCGGTGCGCGGACGCGACTTGTACGCGCCCACCGATCCGATTGCGGCGATGCAGGCCGAGCGCAAGGTCGCCGTATTGCGCGAGATCGACGTGATGCTGCGCGCTGCCGACCCGCGCGTCACACAAGTCGTGGTGTCGCTCAGCGGCGCGGTCGATACCGTGCTGGTCGCGCGCAGCGACGGCGTGCTTGCCGCCGATGTGCGGCCACTGGTGCGCTTCAACGTACAGGTGTTCGTCGAGCAGGCAGGCCGGCGTGAATCGGGCTACGCCGGTTGTGGCGGCCGGCATTCCTACGACGAGATGTTCGCCTCCGGCCGGCACGAAGCAACGGCGCGCGAAGCCTTGCGCCAGGCGCTGGTCAGCCTGGAGTCGGTGGACGCGCCCGCGGGCGTGATGCCGGTCGTGCTCGGTCCGGGCTGGCCGGGCGTATTGCTGCATGAGGCCGTCGGCCATGGCCTCGAGGGTGATTTCAACCGCAAGGGCACGTCGGTGTATGCGGGCCGCATCGGCCAGCGCGTGGCTGCGCCCGGGGTCACCATTGTTGACGATGGCACGCTCGCCGCGCGCCGCGGTTCCCTCAACATCGACGACGAAGGCACCGTCACCCAGTGCACCACGCTGATCGAGGACGGCATCCTGCGCGGCTACCTGCAGGACACCCTCAACGCGCGCCTGATGGGCATGGGGCCGACGGGCAATGGCCGGCGCGAGAGCTTCGCCCACTTGCCGATGCCACGGATGACAAACACCTACATGCTTGCAGGCACGCACGATCCGGCGGAAATGATCGCGTCGGTACAACGCGGCCTGTATGCGCCGAATTTCGGCGGCGGCCAGGTGGATATCACCAGCGGCAAGTTCGTGTTCTCTGCCAGCGAGGCCTACCTGATCGAGAACGGCAAGATCACCCGGCCGGTGAAAGGCGCGACCCTGATCGGCAACGGTCCGGAGACGATGAATCGCGTCAGCATGGTCGGCAACGATCTGCAACTGGATGCGGGCGTGGGCGTGTGCGGCAAGGATGGGCAGAGCGTGCCGGTCGGTGTCGGCCAGCCCTCGCTCAAGATCGATGCGATGACCGTCGGCGGCACCGCATCCTGAACGGGGCCAGATCCCTCACGCCGCTTCTGACGGGGCCAGGCCCTTCACGCGGCTTCTAAAAGGGCCAAGCCCTTCACCCGGCTGCACGGGTGAACGGACCAGGGCTGCTCAGGGTTCGTCACCCGCAGCTTGATTGGGGCCGAGCAGGTCGCGCAATTCGCGGAACAGCTCGCGGTAGGAATGTGGCGGCTTGTTGCGCAATTTTTCTTCGCGCGCATTGCGCACCAGTTGACGCAGGCGCTGGCGATCCGCGCGCGGGTAGGCCGATACCAGATCGCCCAGCTCGGCATCGCCGCCGTCGATCAGTTGCTCGCGCAGGGCCTCGACCCGGTGCAGCGCCGCCGCCTCGCGGCGCGAGTCGGCCTTGTCGTGCTCGAGCGCCGCGCGCAGGGCGAGCAGGGTGTCGTCATCCTCCCGGCGCAACTTCTTGGCCAGGAAGCCCACTTGACGCTTGTGCGCAATTTGCGCGGTGATGCGCTGCGCCTCGAGCACGATCACCAGCAGGTCGTCGGCCAGCGGCAACTGCTGCAGCCGAGCCGGCGGTTGCTCGACAAGGCGCTCAGCCAACTCGCGCACTGCCAGTGCCTCGCGGCGCATGTCTGTGCGGCTGGGACCGAAGTCATCGCCTGAATTGTCGTCAACACCGTGCAAGGGATTGGGTCCGTCGTGGGGAATCCCGCATAGTATTGGCCATGCATACTGAACTCGCCAACTCCATCACAATCCAAGACGCCTCCCGCTTGGCCGGTTTGGCCCAGGAAGTGCTCGATTTCGCCGTTTCCCGCGGCGCCAGCCAGGCCGAGGTCTCGATCAGCGAAGACAGCGGGTTGGCGGTCAATGTGCGCATGGGCGAGGTCGAAACCGTCGAGCGCACCCGGGACCGGGGCCTGGCGGTCACCGTCTATTTTGGCCAGCGCAAGGCCAGCGCCAGCACCGCGGACCTGCAGCCGGCCAGCTTGCTGTCCACCGTGGAGCAGGCCTGTGCGATCGCCCGCTTCACCGAGGCGGACCCGGCCGCCGGGCTTGCTGAGCCGGCCCTGATGGCCCGTGAGTTGCGCGATTTCGACCAATTCCACCCTTGGGCAATCGATGCCGACCGCGCCATTGCATTGGCCCTGGCCACCGAGTCGCGCGGCCGCGACGCCGACCCGCGGATCAGCAATTCCGACGGTGCGTCGGTCAATACCGGCGACAGCCTGTCGGTTTACGCCAACAGCCACGGGTTCAGCGGCTTCGAACGCGGAACCAGCCACTCGATCAGCTGCTCGCTCATCGCCGGGCGCGACGACGGCATGCAGCGCGATTACTGGTACACCACCGCGCTGGATCCCGAGCAACTCGAGACACCCGCCAGCGTCGGCAAGCGCGCGGCCGAGCGCACCGTCGCCCGGCTCGATCCCAAGCCAATGCGCACCGGCGAGATGCCGGTCCTGTTCGCGCCGGAAATGGCGCGCAGCCTGATCGGCCATCTGCTTGGTGCCGTCTCCGGCGGCGCGCTGTATCGGCGTGCCAGTTTCCTGGTGGATTCGGTGGGCACGCAACTGTTCCCCGACTGGTTCTGGATCCACGAAGATCCATTCGTCCAGCGCGGTTTCCGCTCCGCATCCTTCGACGCCGAGGGCGTAGCCACTCGTTCGCAGGACCTGGTGCGCGACGGCGTGTTGTCGCGCTATGTGCTCGGCAGCTATTCCGCGCGCCGGCTCGGGCTGGAAACCACGGCCAATGCCGGCGGCGTGCACAACCTGCAGGTCGGCGCCAATGCCGGCGGCTTTGACGACATGCTTGAGCGCCTCGGCGACGGGTTCCTGGTGACCGAATTGATGGGGCAGGGCGTCAACACGCTGACCGGTGACTATTCGCGCGGCGCGGCCGGCTTCCTGGTGCAAGGCGGGCGCATCGTGCATGCCGTGGACGAGGCGACGATTGCCGGCAACCTGCGCGGCATGTTCCGCGATATCCGCGCCGTCGGCAGCGACGTTGACCGGCGCTCGCACGTGCTCACCGGATCGATCCTGCTGGGCAAGATGACGGTCGCAGGCGCGGGCTGACGTCGCTTGACAGCCGTTGCTCCGCGGCGGAACGTAGCAATGCGCGCGAGAAGCGCGCGATGACCAGGGGCAACGTACATGTCCGACCCGATGGAAAACTCGACGCCGCCACCGCCGTCACCGCCACCGTCACCGCCACCGTCACCGCCGACGCCGGAATCGCCGCCGGATTCACGGATTGCCGGATCGCCCAGCGCGGAGGAGCGACAATGGGCCATGTTCGCCCATCTCTCGGCGATCGTCGGCGCCGTGCTGACCAGTGCAACGGGCGGCGGATGGGGCTGTTTCATCGGCCCGCTGATCATCTGGCTGATGAAGAAGGACACCATGCCATTCGTTGCCGATCAGGCAAAGGAAGCGTTGAACTTCAACATCAGCCTGGCCATCGTGATGGTGGCGTTGCTGTTGTTCTCCATCCTGACCTTCGGCATCGGCTTGGTGATCGCCATCCCGGCGATGATCCTGATCTCGATCGCCGCGCTGGTGCTGATCGTGATGGCAGCGATCAAGGCCAACGAGGGCCACGCCTATCGCTATCCGCTGACCATCCGCCTGATCAAATAACCAGGCGTGCTGCGCGGGTCAGCTGGCCCGCGCAGCGCTGAAATCGGCAAGCATTCGCAGTGCATCGGCGCCGGGCCCGAACTGTGCCAGCGCCGCATGCATGCGCACGCGCAACTCCGACAGCCTGCGGTGCCCGGCTTGTGCACCGAGCAGGGTCACGTAGGTCGCTTTGCCCTGGGCTGCGTCCTTGCCTGCGGTTTTCCCCAGATCGACTGAACCTGCTTCGCAATCCAGGAGGTCGTCGCGCAACTGGAACGCAAGTCCGAGCGCTTCGGCGAACTCGTCCAGGCCATCCACCACGCCGCGCGGTGCGTCGGCGCTGAGCGCCCCCATGCGGATGGCCGCACGGATCAGCGCGCCGGTCTTGAGCGTGTGCAGCCGTTCGAGTTCGGCGAGTGTCAAGGCCGCACCGGTCGCCTGCATGTCGAGCATCTGCCCGGCGCACATGCCCGATGCGCCGGCAGCCTGCGCCAGTTCGCGCACCAGGGCAATGCGGGTGTCGGCATCCAGCGGAGCGTCCGCCAAGACGCGGAATGCCTCCGTTTGCAACGCATCGCCGGCGAGGATCGCGGTGGCTTGGTCGTAGGCAATGTGCACGGTCGGGCGACCGCGCCGCAGGGCGTCGTCATCCATCGCCGGCAAGTCGTCATGGACCAGCGAGAACGCATGGATCAATTCCACCGCAACGGCCGCGGCATCGGCGACTGCTTCGTCGCCGCCAAAGGCGCGGGCGCTGGCATAGGCCAGGGCCGGGCGCAGGCGCTTGCCGCCTCCGAGTACCGCATGGCGCATGGCCGATTGCAGGCGTGGCGCGGCGTCGGCGCGCTCCAGCGCGCATGCCAGTGCCGAGTCGACGCGTGCCTGCCAGCCGGCCAGCAGGCCCGGATCAGCTGCCATGGGGGGCGAAGTCTTCGCCCGAGGCGGGATCGGCGGGATCGGTCAGCAGGCGGACCCGCTGCTCGGCCTGTTCGAGTGCGCGCTGGCATTCGCGATACAGGGCCACGCCGCGCTCGTAGGCCGCCAATGATTCATCCAGGCTCTGGTCGCCCTTTTCCATGCGCTGGACCAGTTGTTCCAGCTCATCGAGCGAGTGCTCGAAATTGGCGACGGGGGATGCTGGGTTGGCGTCGGTCTTTTTCATGCTGCCAGTGTCGCGCTTCGCCCGGTGGAGGGTCAATCGGCAGCCGAGTGCCGCCAACGCAGGCGCAGCGCGTGTCCACCGCTCCAGTCAGCCAGTCGAGACGCCACCAGGGCGTCCCCCGCGGCCAGCAGTTCGCCGTCGGCGGCGAACAGCAGCGGCAACGCATCGCGCCGCCACGGGGGGAGGTGGGCGGACTGCAGCAGGTGCTTGAGGCGATGCCGAAACACGCGCCCGGGCAGGCGCATGCGTTCGCCGCCGCGCCGCGGGCCCACCACGAAGCCGCCGAACGCGCGCGCGAGGGCATCGCGCAGCGTGATCGCCGGCGTTTCGCCCGTAGATGTGCCACTGCCGTCGGGGTCCGGCTCGAAACCGAGCGTCGATCCATCCGGAAGCCGGAGCCGTTGCGCGCCGTCCCAGTCCTGCCGCCAGTCGCCAGCGCCGGCATTGCCCGCACTGCCGGCGCTGGCTTCGGCATACAGGGCATCGCGCCAGCAACGCAGGACCACGCCGGGCCAGCGCAGTTCGGCGACGGCGTCGCGCCGCGCAGCCAGCAGTTCTGCGTCAAGCCGCGCGTGCAGTCGTGCCGGAGGTGTCGGCAGGCGCGCATCGGTGAGCCAGTGCCGGATCACTCGTGCACGCCATGCGGCGGACAAGTCACGCAAGCCCGGTAGTGACAGGGCGACGCCACCCGGAGTGCGCAGCATGGCCAATCGGCGGCTGGATTCCTCGGCCAGCAGCGCCGCGTCCTCGGCGGCCAGGCGCGCGCTGGTGGCCAGCGCGGCATCGGCCTGCGGCCAGCGCGCGCGCAGCGCAGGCAGGATGGCATGGCGCAGGTAATTGCGATCAAAGCGCGTGTCGAGGTTGGATGGGTCCTCGATCCAGCGCAGCCCGATCCGATTTGCATGGGCGTCCAGTTCGGCGCGCGGGACCTCCAGCAGGGGCCGCACGAGGCGCCCGCGGCCGAATTGGCGATCGGGCCGCATGGCTGCCATGCCGTCGGCCCCGGAACCGCGCAGCAGGCGAAGCAGGACGGTTTCGGCCTGGTCGGCGCGGTGCTGGGCCAACACCAGCACCTCGTCATCATCCAGGGCTGCTTCAAAGGCGGCCATGCGCACCGCGCGCGCCGCAGCCTCGATCCCGCGACCATCTGGTGCGACCTGCACGCAGACCGTCAGCAGTTCGACCCCGAGCTCAGCGCAGCGCGCGCGACAGTGCATGGCCCACGCGCCTGCCTCCGGATGCAGCCCATGGTTGACGTGGATCGCGCGCAGTCCGGCAAGGCGATCGCGCCCGGCAGCGCAGGCATGCAGCAGGACGGTCGAGTCCAGGCCACCGCTGAGGCCCACCAGGACGCGATTGCCGTGCAGCGGCGCCAGTAGACTGCCAGGGAAGGCGCCGACGTCCATGACGCGGCCTTAGGCCGCCTCGTAGGCCCCGTACGCGCGCAGGCGCCGGTAGCGGCGGTCGAGCAGGGTGCTGGTGTCGAGCCGCTCGATCTCTGCCAGTTCTTCCAGCAGCACCTGCTTGAGCGTGATCGCCATGGCAGCGGGATCGCGGTGCGCGCCGCCGAGCGGCTCGGGAATGATCCGATCGACCAGCCCGTGTTCGAACAGCCGCGCAGCGGTGAGGCCGAGTGCTTCCGCGGCATCCTTGGCCTTGTCGGCCGACTTCCACAGGATCGACGCGCAGCCTTCGGGCGAGATCACCGAATAGGTGCTGTATTCCAGCATCAGCGTGCGATCGCCCACGCCGATCGCCAGGGCCCCGCCGGAGCCGCCTTCGCCGATCACCGTGCACAGCACGGGAACCCGCAATTCGGCCATTTCCATCAAGTTGCGTGCGATGGCTTCGGACTGGCCGCGTTCTTCCGCGCCGACGCCCGGATACGCACCTGGGGTGTCGATGAAAGTGAGCAGCGGCAGGTTGAAGCGCTCGGCCATCTTCATCAGGCGCAGCGCCTTGCGATAGCCCTCCGGCCGCGGCATGCCGAAATTGCGCCGGATCTTGCTCTTGGTGTCGCGGCCTTTCTGCTGGCCGATCACCATGCAGGCGCGGCCGCCGATGCGGGCGAGACCACCAACAATCGCCGCGTCGTCGGCATAGGCGCGGTCGCCCGCCAGTTCATGGAACTCCTCGCAGATCAGGCCGAGGTAATCGAGCGTGTACGGGCGCTGTGGATGGCGCGCCAGCTGCGAGATCTGCCACGGCGTCAGCGCGGCAAAAATCTCCGCGGTCCGCGCCCGCAGCTTGTCCTGCAATCCGCCGACCTCGACATCGATGTTCACCGACTGCCCGCTGCTGGCCCGCCCCAATTCCTGGATCTTTGCTTCCAGATCGGCGATGGGTTGTTCGAAATCGAGGAAGTTCGGGTTCATTCGGGAAATACTACCAGCGTGGGAGCGGCTTCTGTGGGAGCGGCTTCTGTGGGAGCGGCTCCAGCCGCGATTGCCAACTTTGCTGCAAGTCAAATCGCGGCTGAAGCCG
>JBKJMY010000024.1:0-2934 GCA_046596115.1 Arenimonas sp. | reverse complement strand
CCTTCATCGGCGCGACCACCGAGAACCCGTCGTTCGAGGTCAACTCGGCACTGCTGTCGCGCGCGACCGTGCATGTGCTGAAGACACTTACCCAGGACGACCTGCGCGAGATGCTCGCGCGAGCCACGGCTCTGCTGAAGGCGCCGCCGATGAGCGATGCAGCACGTGACAGGCTGATCGCCTACGCCGATGGCGATGCGCGTCGCCTGCTCAATTCGTACGAGAACCTGATCGGCATGGCCGGCCCGGTCGACTCGATCGACGAGCCGCTGCTCGAGAAGTCGCTCGGCGAGCAACTGCGCCGCTACGACAAGGGCGGCGAGCAGTTCTACGACACCATCTCGGCGCTGCACAAGGCAGTGCGCGGCAGCGACCCGGATGCCGCGCTCTACTGGTTCGTGCGCATGCTCGACGGCGGCGTCGACCCGCGATATGCGATACGCAGGCTCGTGCGCATGGCCAGCGAAGACATTGGCCTGGCGGACCCGCGCGCGTTGCGCCTCGCGCTCGACGCCGCCGAGACCTACGAGCGCCTCGGTTCGCCCGAAGGCGAACTCGCACTCGCCGAGGCCGTGGTCTACCTCGCGGTCGCGCCGAAGAGCAACGCCGTCTACGCCGCCTATACCGCGGTGCGTTCCTTCATCAAGCAGGACGGAACGCGCCCCGTGCCGCTGCGCTTGCGCAACGCACCGACCGCGCTGATGAAGGGCCTGGACTATGGCAAGGGTTATCGCTACGCGCACGACGAGACCGGTGGCTTCGCGGCTGGCGAGAGCTATTGGCCCGACGGGATGTCGCCAACGCAGTTCTATTCGCCGGTCGACCGCGGGCTCGAAATTCGAATCGGCGAGAAGCTCGCCGAGCTGCGGCGGCTGAACGAAGTGGCACTCGACGTGCTGCGCACAGCGCGCTGAGTTCACCTGATGCTGCGGCATCCTGATACGGAGTTTGATGCACCGCCATGGGGAAAGCCAGGGTCGGGAGGCGGCGAACGAGATCCTAGAATCCGCTGCGATTGGGTCCCAAAGCGCTGGAGCGGACACGGTGCGCCGCGGTAGTGGCCGGAATATTGCTATCGGATGAGCCACGGATAACAAGCCTGAGGACCACGGGCAACGCAGGAGTGAGCAAAGAATGGACACTTTCATCCAGCAAATCATCAACGGCCTGGTACTCGGCAGCGTGTATGCACTGGTGGCACTGGGCTACACGATGGTCTACGGCATCATCAACCTGATCAACTTCGCGCACGGCGAGGTGCTGATGGTGGGCGCACTCACCAGCTGGACCGTCGTGACCTGGCTTGGCAAGAGTGGCCTGCCGGGCTGGCTGCTGCTGGTGATCTCGCTGGTCGCCGCGATCATCGTGTGCTGCACGCTGAACTACAGCATCGAGAAGGTCGCCTACCGCCCGCTGCGCAATGCGCCGCGGTTGGCACCGTTGATCACCGCGATGGGGATGAGCCTGCTGCTGCAGACACTGGCGATGATCATCTGGGAGCCGACCTACAAGTCGTACCCGATCCTGCTGCCGATGGAGCCGTACCACATCGGCGGCGCGGTCATCAACAACGTGCAGGTCATGATCCTGATCGTGACCGCGACCGTGCTGAGCGGGCTGATGTACCTCGTGAACAAGACCAAGCTCGGCCGGGCGATGCGCGCCACCGCCGAGAATCCACGTGTGGCCGGCCTGATGGGTGTGCGGCCAGACCACGTCATTTCGGCGACCTTCATCATCGGCGCCGCGCTGGCCGCGCTGGCCGGCGTGATGTACGCGGCCAACTACGGTTCGGTGCAGCACACGATGGGCTTCCTCCCGGGCCTGAAGGCGTTCACCGCGGCGGTGTTCGGCGGCATCGGCAACCTCGCCGGCGCGATGGTCGGCGGCGTGCTGCTGGGCCTGATCGAGTCGCTCGGGGCCGGCTACATCGGCGTCATCACCGGCGGCGTGCTGGGCAGCAACTACCAGGACATCTTCGCGTTCATCGTGCTCATCCTCGTGCTGACGCTGCGCCCGCAAGGCCTGCTCGGCGAGCGTGTGGCGGACCGGGCCTGAAGGGTCAACGATCAAGAGGAAGCGCACCATGCAAAAGAACAACATCGTCAAGTTCGTCGTCGTCGCCATCGGGCTGGCTGTCTTGCCGCTGCTGGTGCAGAACTTCGGCAACGCCTGGGTTCGCATCATCGACATCGCGCTGCTGTACGTGCTGCTGGCGCTCGGCCTGAACATCGTCGTGGGCTACGCCGGTCTGCTGGACCTCGGCTATGTGGCTTTCTACGCGGTGGGCGCCTACCTGTTCGCCCTCTTCGCGAGCCCGCACCTGTGGAACCATTTCGCGGTGTTCAGGGACAACTTCCCGGGCGGCATGCACCTGCCCTGGTACCTGGTGCTGCCGCTCGGCGCCGCGGTGGCCGGCCTGTTCGGCGTGCTGCTGGGCGCGCCCACGCTCAAGCTGCGCGGCGACTACCTGGCCATCGTGACGCTCGGCTTCGGCGAGATCATCCGCGTCTTCCTGAACAACCTGGACGCGCCGGTCAACGTCACGAACGGGCCCAAGGGCCTGGCACAGATCGACGACATCTCACTCTTCGGCGTCAACCTCGGCCAGACCCAGCAGCTCTTCGGCATCGAGCTGCCCAAGGTCACGAACTACTACTACTTCTTCCTCGCGATCGTGATCTTCGGCGTGCTGATCTGCTACCGGCTCGAGCGCAGCCGCATCGGCCGGGCCTGGATGGCCATCCGCCAGGACGAGATCGCCGCCAGCGCCATGGGCATCAACACCCGCAACATCAAGCTGCTGGCGTTTGCCATGGGCGCGTCGTTCGGCGGTGTGTCGGGTGCGATGTTCGCGTCGTTCCAGGGCTTCGTGTCGCCGGAATCGTTCGTGCTGTGGGAGTCGATCTACATCCTGGCGATCGTGGTGCTGGG
>JBKJMY010000324.1:0-5977 GCA_046596115.1 Arenimonas sp. | reverse complement strand
GTAGCCATCCTTACCGCACTGGTCAGTGTGGCCGCCCACTTCAACGCGCAGATCCGGGTAACGCTTCAGGATTTCGGTGGCTTCGCTCAGAATCGCAACTGCGTCAGGACGCAGGGTCGACTTGTCGAAATCGAAGTTCACGCCCTTCAGGTCGATGGTCAGCGGAACCGGGCAGCCGTCCGGGCCGATCGCCTGGCCAGCCTGCGAACCGGGGCACTTGTCGTCGCAGTTGTTCACGCCATCACCGTCGTCGTCCAGGTCGGCGCAGGTCTTCTGCACAACCACGACGGGTTCGGGGGCCGGGGCCGCTTCCGGCCCGATCGGGAACAGGAAGGACACGCCAAGGTAGCCATCGACGTAGTTGTCGTTGCGAGTGAAGCCCTTATCGTCCGCATCGTAGCGAACGCCGACCTCTGCACGCATGCTCGCGTAACCGAGGTCCTTCTGCACACCCACGCCGAGGTTCATGGCCAAGTTGGTGCCGACGCGGCTCTTGTTGTAGCCCAGTGCGATGGGCTGCGTCTGGGTGCCGTCGTGGTGTTCCTGCGCACCGATGCCGGCGGCAATGTACGGGTTCCAGCTACGGCCTTCCTCGATGAAATGGTAGCGGCCGACCAGCGAAAGGTTCAGCAGCTCCCAATTGCGCTGCTGGTTGAGATCCAGCTGGGCGTCGGAGTGCCAGAGTTCTGCATCAAGCGAGATGTTGGGCGTGATGAACTTGCCGAAACCAATCAGGCCGTAGATGTCGTCGGAGACCTTGCGGTCGCGGTCGGCAAAGTTCACGCCGACGCCGGCGGTGACGTAGAAGCGGTCGTCATAGCTCTGGGCCATCGCAGACTGGGCCATGCTCATGCCAGCAAGCAGGGCGCAGCACAGAAGTTTCTTCTTCATGTTCAACTCCATATGTACGTTAGAAAAAAGTGCACTTCGGTAATCGGCCCGGCAGGTGCCATGCCATACCACATAACGTCCGTGTTCCAGGGGGGCGTTAACCTGAATATAACAAGTCGTGCTGAACCGCGCAACAATGTCAAACGGCAAACAGGTCCATCAACTCGTGGATGGGGGTCGCATCCAGGCGGCCCGGGTCGGCTGACAGGGCCTGGATGCGCGCAACCCGGTGCGCCGGAAGGTGACCGGCGATGGCGGCCGCGAACTTCTCCAGCAGCACTGGGACGCCTTCGGCACGGCGGCGGCGGTGCCCGATCGGGTAGTCGATCGAGACCAGGTCGGTGCTTGTCCCGTCCTTGAAGTGAACCTGAATGGCGTTTCCGATGAACCGCTTGTCCGGATCAAAATAATCCGCCGTGAAGCGCGGATTCTCGGTCACCACCATCTTTTCGCGCAACAGGTCAATGCGCGGGTCGGCCGCGACGACGTCCATGTAGTCCTCCGCCGTCAGGCGGCCGAACAGCAGCGGCACGGCAATCATGTACTGCAGGCAGTGGTCGCGGTCGGCGTAGTTGGCCAGCGGACCGGTCTTGTCGATGATCCGGACCCCGGCTTCCTGGGTCTGCACGTCGATCCGCGCGATCTGGTCAATCCGACCAGCGACCCGCGGATGCAGCTGCATCGCGCATTCGACCGCGGTCTGGGCGTGGAACTCGGCCGGGAAACTGAGCTTGAACAGGACGTTTTCCATGACGTAGCTGCCGAAACCCCGCTCGAACGCGAACGGCTGGCCCTTGAAGGCCACGTCGTAGAACCCCCATGTCTTGGCGCTGAGCGCGCTCGGATAGCCGACACAGCCCTTCACGGCGTTCAGCGCAAGGGTGACGGCGCGACGGCAAGCATCGCCGGCGGCCCAACTCTTGCGCGGGCCGGCGTTCGGCGCGTGGCGGTAGGTACGCAGCGCCCCGCCGTCGATCCAGCTGTTGGACACGGCATTGACGATTTCGCTCTTGCCGCCGCCGAGCATGCGCGTAGCGACCGCCGTGGAGGCCAGCCGGACCAGGATCACGTGGTCCAGGCCAACCCGGTTGAAGCTGTTCTGCAGGGCGTACGTGCCCTGGATTTCGTGCGCCTTCACCGCATAGCCGAGTACATCGCGCACCAGCATCGGCTGGCGTCCCTCGCCCACGGCCTTGCGGCTGAGGTAATCAGCCACCGACAGGATCGCGCCGAGGTTGTCGGATGGATGGCCCCATTCCGCGGCCAGCCAGGTGTCGTTGAAATCCAGCCAGCGCACCTGCACGCCGATGTTGTAAGCGCCCTGTACCGGATCGAGCACATGCGAGGTGCCGGGCACTTTGACGCCGTCGGCCAAGGTCACGCCGGGAACCAGGGGGCCGAGGTGCTTGACGCACTCTGGGTGTTTCATCGCCAGCATCGCGCAGCCCAGCGAATCCAGCAGCATGTAACGCGCGGTGTCAATCGCCTCGACCGATGTGACATCAAAGTCGACCACGTAGTCGGCGATGTCCACCATCGCCTGGTCGGGATCGGGGCGGACGGCGGAGCGGATATCGGCGTGGCTCATGGGATCGGGCTCGATTCGGGTGTGGAAAGCCGGCCATTTTGCCAGAACCGCGCCCGGTCGGCTTGTGTGCTCGCCGGGGCTCGGGCATGGTTCCCGCATTCCGAACGCACAGACAACGCATGCCCGCTACCGCCTATCCGCACCTGTTCGCGCCCCTGGACCTTGGCTTCTGCACCCTGCCCAACCGGGTCCTGATGGGCTCGATGCACACGGGCCTTGAGGATCGCAGCCGCGATTACCCGCGCCTGGCGGCGTATTTTCGGGAACGCGCGGAAGGCGGCACGGGGCTGATGGTGACCGGCGGCGTATCGCCGAACATCGCCGGCTGGCTCAAGCCGTTCGCGGCCAAGCTCAGCTGGCCCTGGGAAATCCACAAGCACCGCATCATCACGTCCGCGGTGCACGCTGCCGGTTCGCGCATCTGCCTGCAGATCCTGCACGCCGGCCGTTATGGCTACCACCCGCTGACCGTCTCGGCATCGGGCATCCAGGCACCGATCAATCCGTTCAAGCCACGCAAGCTCACGTCATGGGGCGTGGAGCGGCAGATCAGCGCTTATGTCAATTGCGCCCGGCTGGCGCGCGAGGCCGGCTACGACGGCGTCGAAGTGATGGGCTCGGAAGGCTACCTGATCAACCAGTTCCTGTCGGCGCGCACCAACAAGCGTACCGACGCGTGGGGCGGAACCCCCGAAAAGCGGATGCGCTTCGCGGTCGAGATCGTCGATCGCATCCGCGAGGCGGTCGGGCCCGACTTCATCCTGATCTACCGTTTGTCCATGCTCGAACTGGTGCCCGAGGGCACGGCCTGGGACGAGATCGTGCAGCAGGCCAAGGCAATCGAGGCGGCCGGCGCCAGTATCATCAACACCGGCATCGGCTGGCATGAGTCGCGCGTCCCGACGATCGCGACTTCCGTGCCACGCGCGGCCTTTGCCGGCGTCACCGCCAAGCTCAAGCCGCACGTCAGGGTGCCGCTGGTGGCGACCAACCGGATCAACATGCCCGATGTGGCCGAAGCCATCCTTGCGGCCGGCGATGCCGATATGATCTCGATGGCGCGCCCCCTGCTGGCCGATCCACAGTGGGTGGCGAAAGCGCGTGCGGGACAGCCGGAACGGATCAACACCTGCATCGCCTGCAACCAGGCCTGCCTGGACCACGCCTTCCAGAACAAGATCGCCAGTTGCCTGGTCAATCCGCGCGCCTGCGCGGAAACCGACCTGGTGTATCGCCCGACCACCGCACCACGCCGCATTGCCGTGGTGGGCGCAGGCCCTGCTGGACTGGCCTGCGCGAGCGTGGCCGCCGAGCGCGGTCACCGCGTGACGTTGTTCGATGCCGCGCCAGTGATCGGCGGCCAGTTCAACCTTGCGCGCCGAATTCCCGGGAAAGAGGAGTTTTCCGAGACCCTGCGCTACTTCGGCGATGCGCTCGATCGCCACGGTGTGGAACAGCGGCTGGGGCATCGCGTTGATGCCGCGGCGCTGCTCGCCGAGTCCTTTGACGAGATCGTGCTGGCGACTGGCATCAGCCCGCGCAAAGTGGACTTTCCCGGCGCCGATCATCCGCGGGTCGTGAGCTATACGGACGTCATCGAGGGTCGCGCAACGGTCGGACCCCGGGTGGCCCTCGTGGGCGCCGGCGGCATCGGCTACGACGTTGCCGAATTCCTGGTCCAATCACCGCCCTCCCCGACCCTGGATACGGCACGCTGGATGGCGGAATGGGGCGTCCGCGCTGATTTCGAAGGCCCGGGCGGCCTGCGCAAGCCGGACCCGGAGCCTTCCGCGCGCCAGGTCTGGTTGCTCCAGCGCAGTACCGGCAAGCCCGGCGCCCGGCTCGGCAAGACCACCGGATGGATCCACCGGGCGGCGCTGAAGGCCAAGGGCGTCATCACCCTGGGGGGTGTGGAATACCTGGGCATGGGGGATGCGGGCCTGCGTATCCGGGTTGATGGAATCGAACAACTGTTGCCTGTCGACACCGTGGTGATCTGCGCCGGCCAGGAGCCGCAGCGCGCCCTGCTGGAGCCGTTGAAGGCCGGGGGGCGCCAGCCGCACCTGATTGGCGGCGCCGACTTCGCGGCGGAACTGGACGCAAAGCGGGCCATCGAGCAAGGCTCCAGGCTGGCCGCTGCGCTCTAGCTGAACGGGCGTTCATGCAGTCTGTACAGGCGCAGGTAGAATGCCGCCCTGCCGGGGACCCCTCATCCCCGGATCCTTCGGCGCCCGCCCTGGCAGCGTGGCGATTCCCCGACCGGCCCGATCGCCGCCGGCGGGAATGCGGATACACGATCCGTCCCCCTCCCTCACGTAGTCCGGCTCACGCTCCGCCCCTCGGGCGCGCGCGGCCGCCCAACTGAGCACGAAAACGCCATGAAACTGTCCTTCCTGTTGTGGTTGTCCAGCCTGTTGCCGCAGACCGCGGCCGACCCGCTCTGCCTGGCAACCACGGTTTATTTGGAGGCCCGCGACCAACCGGCCATCGGCCAGCGCGCCGTGGCCGAGGTGGCCCTGCGTCGCCAGTCCGATGGACGCTGGGGTGACTCCACCTGCGACGTCGTCACTGCGCCGCACCAGTTTGCCCCAAGCATCGTCAGCCCGAACTTCCGGGTCGACTCGCTCGAGGCCTGGCGCAAAGCGATGGAGATTGCCTTCAGCGCCGAAGACGACTGGTTTTCCCCGGAACGCCCGCGTCACGAGATCGTGCCCGGTGCCAGCCACTTCGCGCTGACGTCGGCGACGCCATCATGGAAGACCTATCCGGCGGTGGCGACCATCGGGTCGCACACCTTTTACGCCGTGGATCGCCTGCAGTAGCGCGACGCCCTGCCGCACCTGCCGCACCTGCCGCACCTGCCGCACCTGCCGCACCTGCCGCGGCCCGATCGGGCGGCGGAGATTCCTGGGTCAGCCGCGCTTTTCAATCGGTACGTAGGCGCGATCCTCGGGCCCGGTGTAGTTCGCGCTTGGCCGGATGATCTTGCCGTCATTGCGCTGCTCGATCACGTGCGCGGACCAGCCACTGGTGCGCGCGATGACAAACAGCGGCGTGAACATCGCCGTGGGCACGCCCATCATGTGATACGACACCGCGCTGAACCAGTCCAGATTCGGGAACATCTTCTTCGCTTCCCACATCACCGCCTCGAGCCGCTCGGCGATGTTGAACAGCTTCAGGTTGCCTGCTTCCTTCGACAGCTTCTTCGCGACTTCCTTGATCACCTTGTTGCGCGGATCGGAAATCGTGTACACCGGGTGGCCGAAACCGATCACCACTTCCTTGTTTTCCACGCGCTTGCGGATGTCGGCTTCAGCCTCGTCCGGCGTCTGATAGCGCGACTGGATCTCGAACGCGACTTCGTTCGCGCCGCCGTGCTTCGGGCCGCGGAGTGCGCCGATGCCGCCGCAGATCGCGGAGTAGATGTCGGAGCCGGTGCCGGCGACCACGCGCGACGCGAAGGTCGACGCGTTGAACTCATGCTCGGCGTAGAGG
>JBKJMY010000265.1:0-18973 GCA_046596115.1 Arenimonas sp. | reverse complement strand
GGCCGAGCAGCTGCTCGCCCAGGCCGAACGCCATCCCGAAAGCGCCATCGTGTCGCGTGCGCTCGCCGGCGTCGATCCGTCCGAGATCGCCACCGGCAAAGCCTACCAACTGCTCTGGAACCTGGTCGGCATCGCCAAGCTGCACCAGGCCACCGGGCGCCCCGAGCTGCTCACCGCCGTGCTGCTGCTTTGGGAGAAGGTGCGTGCATTGCATCTCACGCCCGGTGGCGGGCCTTGGGGTGGCGTCGCGCACCGCTCGCGCGAAGTCTTCAATGCAGCCCATGCGTTCGACCCGAAGGCCTATGTCGAAACCTGCTCTATCCTGGCCTGGTTGCAATTGAATCGCCGCCTGCTGGCGATCACCCGCGATCCACGCCATGCCGACGAGATCGAACGCAGTGCGTACAACGATCTGCTCGGCGCGCAGGCACCCAATGGCGAGGACTGGTGCTATTACAGTTTTCCCAACGGGCGCCGCGTGCACACGACCTACTGGCGATGCTGCAAGTCCAGCGGCGCAATGGCGCTGGAGGAATTGCCGGACGCCGCCTGGACCCTCGTGGACGACGAGACTGTGGAGCTCAACCTGTATGGCCCCGGCGAGTTCGAATTCGTGCATCCCCATGCCGGACGCATCCGGCTCGTGCAGGAAACCGCCTATCCATACGATGGCAGCATCACGGTGCGCGTCCACGCCGACAAGCCCGTGGAACTTTCCATCTCGCTGCGCATCCCGGCCTGGGCAGACGGGGCGACGCTGGTACTCGGTGCGGGTATGGCAACGGCCGCAGTCGGGTCCCACGCAACCCTCGCGCGCACCTGGCAGCCGGGTGACACGCTCACGCTCGAGCTACCGATGCCGCCGCGCGCGCTGTGGGCGCATCTGCGCAACGTGCAGGAATCGCGTGCGCCCGACGGCAGCGCGGTGGCCCAGCAGGTACTGGATTACGCCTACCTCTCGCTGGCTCGTGGCCCGTTGTCGTATGCCACCTGCCTGATCGACGGCTTCAAGCCCGAGGAGAGCCTGCGCTTGCCACCAGGCAACCCGTCGCAGTGGCTCGAGGAACTGCCACCGTCGGCTCCCGGGGGCCCGCCAGGCCTTTGCCTGCGTCCGCTTCTGCGCAATCCCATCGCCTTCGTGCCGGCCTTCCTCGCCGATGGGCGCCGCGACGGTGGCTGGCGGCTGACCTGGATGTCGCTGGCGCCGGAAGCCGCCAGCGACTCTGCCGGCTGAGGTCACCACACAAATGGTTCGGACAGAACATATCCGCCTGCGCTGTTTTTCCGGCGGCGCCAGCGCCAGAGTGCAGGCCGTGAGATCGGCCTTTTCGCGCCGAGCCGGGGTCCATGGGCATGCCTGAGCAAAGCCAGCACGCAATTGAGCGCAACGTCGCATTCGCCACCCGCCCGGCCGCGAGTTCGGCCGGTCCGCTGGCTGGCGTGCGCGTGCTGGACCTGAGCGCCTACATTGCAGGCCCCTACGGTTGCTCGCTGCTGGCTGACCAGGGCGCGGACGTACTCAAGATCGAGCCGCCCGATGGCGACAACCTGCGCCAGTACCCGTCCACCCTGCCCAGCGAAAGTCGCGCGTTCCTCGGCGTGAACCGCTCCAAGCGCGGCATGGTGCTTGACCTCAAGACCGGGCACGGCCACGCAGCATTGCTGCGCCTGGTGCGCGACGCCGACGTGCTGGTGCACAACTTCCGCCCGACCGTGCCGCCGCGACTGCGCATCGACCATGAGCGCATGAACCTGGTCAATCCGCGGCTGATCTATTGCGCGGTCAGTGGCTACGGCGAGTCCGGCCCGATGCGCGACAAGGCCGGCTACGACCAGGTGCTGCAGACCATGACCGGCATGTGCACCCTGCAGGGCAAGCCCGGACGCGCACCGGAAATCATCTACGGCTCGGTCGTGGACTATTACGCAGCGGCGCTGCTGGCGGCCGGTGTCTCCTCGGCGCTGTACGAGCGTGAGCGCAGCGGATTGGGACAGTTCGTCGGCATCTCGCTGCTGCGCAGCGCGTTGACCATGCAGAGCGCGCGGATGATCTGGGCCGAAGGCGAATCGCTCGACATCGGCCGGGACATGCGCTCGGGCGGCGTCACCGGCATCCACCCGACCCGCGATGGTTACCTGTATATCTCGGCCAACACGGCGCGCTTCTGGAAAGCGCTGTGCGCCAAGACCGGCCTGGGCGCGCTGCAGGCGCAAGCGCGCTACGACACGGTGCGCAAACGCGCCGAACATGCGGCCGAGATCGTGCCACAGCTGCACGCCGCGCTTGAGGCGCACAGCGCGCTGGAATGGGAAGCAATCTTCGGCGACGAAGTGCCCTGCGCGGCTGCACGCCGGATCGAGGACATGTTCGACCATCCGCAGGTGCAGGCGGAAGGGCTGATCGCCACGTTCGAGCATCCTGCGGTCGGGCGCTATCGCGGGGTTGCACATCCGATCCGTTTCGGTCGCACGCCGGGCCCGGCCCCGTTCGCCGCACCGGTGCTCCAGGCACCTGCTGGCAGCGTGGGCTAGTCTTACCGGTCGCGCGCGACCGGTAATTTTCGCTGATCGCGAGGGCCGTCCCCGGACGGCCTCAGCCCGCCGTCACGTCGCGCAATTCCCAGCCGCTGCCTGCGAGCAGGCGCAACCGCTGCTTGAAGATGGCGCCGGGCAGGTCGGTGGCGACCACCAGGTCGATGGCCAGGTCGTGCTGGCGGCCCTCAACGCTGGCCGTGGGGTCCACGGCGCCCAGCGAGGCGTCCACCTCATCGGGTTCGTCCTGGCGGTCACGCCAGCGCTCGAACAGCTTCGGTGTGCGCAGGGCCTCCTGCAGTTCCGCGGCCAGTCCGTCCGCGCCCTCGCTATGGAAGGCCAACAGCGGGTCGGTGCCCTTGGCCATGCTCGGGTCGGGAAGTCTCAGGTAATAACGTGTGCGCATTGGAATTCCTTGTCGTTTGCGTGGGCTGGCCACTGAAGCTTAGCAGCGTGTCCGACCCTGCCGCAGTTCGCCAACCCGGGCCGCCTGCGCTGGCACTCGTCGTCCTCTGGCAGAATGTCGTGAACCGGAGGATGCAATGAAGGACAAGCAGGAGATCGTCAGCAATTGGTTGCCGCGCTACACGGGCCTGGCCCTGGAGGAGTTCGGCGAGCACATCCTGCTGACCAATTTTGGCGGTTACCTGCATACCTTCTCGCGCCTGACCGGCGCGCCGATCGTCGGCCTGGACCGGCCGATGCCCAGTGCCACGATCGACGGCATCACCATGATCAACTTCGGCATGGGCAGTGCCAACGCCGCCACCATGATGGACTTGCTGAGTGCGCTGCCGCCCAAGGCGGTGCTGTTCCTGGGCAAGTGCGGCGGACTCAAGCGCAAGAACCAGTTGGGCGACCTGATCCTGCCGATCGCGGCGATTCGAGGCGAAGGCACGTCGAACGACTACATGCCGGCGGAAGTCCCGGCGCTGCCCGCGTTCGCGCTGCAGCGCGTGATCTCGACCATGATCCGCGACCTTGGTCACGACTACTGGACCGGCACGGTGTACACCACCAACCGCCGCGTCTGGGAGCACGACGAGGCGTTCAAGGACTATCTGCGCAAGTTGCGCTGCATGGCGATCGACATGGAAACGGCGACGATCTTCGCCGCCGGCTTTGCCAATTCGATCCCCTGTGGCGCGTTGTTGCTGGTGTCGGACCAGCCGATGATCCCTGAAGGCGTCAAGACCGAGGCATCAGACAAGCGGGTCACCGAGGAATTCGTCGAGGCGCACATCACGGTGGGCATCGAGGCACTGAAGCTGATCCGCCGGCACGGAAAGTCTGTCAAGCACCTGCGCTTCGACGACGACTTGAGCCAGGCCGACGACCTGAGCTAGACAGCCGGCCTGAGCTAGACAGCCGGCCTGAGTCCCGGCATCGGACTGGAGTTATTGCCAGATGAACTGCAGGGAGATCACGTCGGGCGTGGGCTTGCCCGCGACGAAGCGCACCGAGCACTCCAGGGTCTGCTTGCTTTCCGACGAGCGGCCCGCGTCGATCGTGATCGGGGTACTCAGCGTACTCGGGCCATCACTGGCGTCCTTCATGCTCGCGGCCAGCGCGGCATGGTCGAGCTTGTAGGTCTTGTCCTCGAGCTTGCCCTTGGCGTAGTCCTCGCAGGCAATGGCGGCGAGCTCATTGCGCGTAGCAGGACCTGCCCCGGGGCCCGAGCCGCCGCAGGCGGCAAGCAACAGGGTTGCGAGAGTCAAAACTACTGGTGCCTGGATCTTCATGACGCCTCCTCCCCGGAGCGACCGATCGTGCAAGCATGCTGCCGCTGCGGTCGTGTCCGAGTGAAGTTAGCGCATTTACTCTAAGGGCGATACCACTGCAAGTCACGGTTTGACCGCGCATGGCACCAAGTCGCGCAGATCGGGCCGGAAATGCGCCGCGCGACGTCCCGGCGCGGCGCGATGGCGGTGCTGTCAGTAGCGCGGAACGGTCGGGTCGATCTCGACCGACCAGGCGTCAATGCCGCCCTCGACGTTGTACAGGTCGTGGAAACCCTGCCCGCGGAAATGCTCCGCAGCCTGCCGGCTGCTGATGCCGGTGTGGCACAGGAAGGCGATCGGCAGGTCCTTGGGCAGGGTGGACAGGCGCTCGGCGCTGGACTCGTCGAGCACCTCGTGTGGCTCCGGGAACGGTGCGATCGCGCGCGCATGCGCAGGTCGCACGTCGATCACGTCGATCGCGCCGGCGATGATTCGGTCGTGCAGCTCGCGCACCGAGATCGACTTCACCGCCGCCGGCGCGTTCGGGTTGCTGATGGCCAGGCCGGCACCGCGCACGTCCTCGACCCAGTCAATGTGGATTCCGTTGGCGCGCGGCGCGCTGGCCAGGTCCACGTGCACGCGGATGCCTTCGGCCTCGCTGACCAGTTCATGCCCGGTCGGGCGCTTGAGCTGGAACTGCGCGTTGAAGCGCGGATCCACCGACAAGTGCAAGGCCGAACCTGGCTCGGCACCTGCCATGGCGCGGTGGATCGCCTCGGCGGCCGCCGGACTGATGCTCAGCTGCGGTGGCGTGCGGTCGGGCAGGGTCACGCCGAGCAGGCTGTGCAACTCGCCCGAATTCATCATCTCCTCGATGATGTCGCTGCCGCCGACCAGTTCACCGTCGACATACAGTTGCGGGATCGTTGGCCACTGGCCGTATTCCTTGATGCCTTCGCGGATCTCGGCATCAATCAGCACATCCACGCTGCCATACGCGGGCAGCAGCGAATCGAGGATCCCGACTGCCTTGGCGGAGAAGCCGCAGCGGGGCGACTGCGGGTCGCCCTTCATGAAGAGCACCACGCGGTTGGACTGCAGGGTGTCGGCGATGCGCTGGCGAAGTTGGGGGTCGAGTGACATGAGGACTCCTGGGAGGCTGACATTGTATCGCCGGCCCGTGTAAGGCGGCGTTAGAATCGGGGCAACCGCCACCCGTGGAGCCGCCCATGCTGTTTGCCGTCCATCTGCGCCCTGCGTTCGCCAGCGTCCTGATCGTCGCCACTTCAGCTGCCAGTGCGGCGGCTGCGGAGACCGGGCAGGCCACCGGCCCGCAGGCGCGCAACGAGGTGCTGGCGTTGCATGTGGACGTCGGCCCGGACGGCCATGTGACCGCATCGCGGCCGATGAACCCGGCGCTCCCGCTGAATGCCATCGCCCAGCAGTACGCCAGCAAGCTGGCCTTCACGCCAGCCAGCAAGGACGGCAAGCCCGTCGCTTCCACCACCTGCCTGACCCTGGGGTTGGCCGCCGAGCCGCAGCCGGACGGCAACTTTGCGCTCAAGCTCAAGCGCGCCATCAACGGGCCCTGCGTGACCACGGTCGGCAAGTCGCGTCCGCCCAATGTGGACCGCAAGCAGGGTGGCTTGGTCGTCATCGGCGCCAACCTGCTTGCCGATGGAGGCGTGGATGCAAGCAGCATGACCGTCGAGCGCGCCGAACTGCGCGTGGCGTCGGCCTTCGACCAGGCCCGCTATGAAGACACCGCCAAGGGCGCCCTGCGCGCGACCCGCTTTGAGCTCGATACGGTCGCCGGCGCCCCGGTACCTGCGCACGTCAGCGCGCCGTTCCGCTTTGGTGGCGGTCCGGTGAAGCCCAAGCGGGGCGAGGAGAAAAAGCGCGGCGGTGCGCCGCCGCCGATGGACCTGATGCTGCCATCGTGGAACGCCACCTCCACCCAGGCTGGCGTGCAGTTGGCGAAGATCGACTACACCCAGCCCTGAGCCCTGAGCCTGAGCCTGAGCGCCGGGCCGCGGGCCGCGCCCAGTGTCGGAACAGGCTCCAGGTCGGGGCTAGAGGTTCTGGTAGTTCGGGCCGGCGCCGCCCTCGGGCGTCACCCAGTCGATGATCCGGTATGGGTCCTTGATGTCGCAGGTCTTGCAGTGCACGCAGTTGGCCGCGTTGATCTGCAGCCGCGAGCCGCTGGCATCCTTGACGATTTCATAGACCGATGCCGGGCAGAAGCGCGTGCAGGGGTTGTCGTATTCCTCGGCGCAGGTGGTGATGCAGATATTGGTATCCAGCACGTGCAGGTGCACGGGCTGGTCCTCGTCGTGCTCGGTGGCGGCGAAATACACGCCAGCCAGGCGATCGCGCGGGGGCAGGGTGCGCTCGACGTAGTCGCGCTTGGGTTCCTCGTGCTCACCGATCTTGTCGAGCGAACACCAATCGGCCTTGGTTGACCAGGTCCAGGGCGAGAGTCCGGCGGTGATGGTTTCCCAGCCGGCGTTGAGCAGGCCGAACAGGCGGCCTTTCTTGAACGCTGGCTTGAAGTTGCGCACCTTGCGCAGCTCGGCCATCGCCGGCGAGGCGCGCAGGCGCGCATCCCAACCTGCAGCAACGCTGGTTTCGGCGATGTGTTCGGCAGCGAGCATCCCTGAGCGCATCGCCTGGTGGGTGCCCTTGATCTTGGGCAGGTTGAGCAGGCCAGCGGTGTCGCCGATCAGCATCGCGCCCGGCATCTCCACCCGCGGCAGCGCCTGGTAGCCGCCGGTGACGATCGCGCGCGCGCCAGCGGACAGAATGCTGCCGCCCTCGAGCAGGGATTTCATCGACGGATGGTTCTTCCATTGCTGGAACGCTTCATAGGGCTGGTACATCGGGTCGGTATAGTCGAGCCCGGACACGTAGCCAAGCGCGACGCGGTCGCCGTCGAGGTGATACACGAAGCTGCCGCCGTAGGTTTTCGAATCGGCCGGCCAGCCCATCGTATGCACGATCTTGCCGGCGCTGCCGCGGCCGGGTGGCAGTTGCCACAGCTCCTTGATGCCGATCGAATAGTTCTGCGGATCGCTGTCCTTGTCGAGCGCGTACTTGGCGATCAGCCGCTTGGTGAGATGACCGCGTGCGCCTTCGCCGAGCACGGTGACGCCGGCGCGGATGTCGATGCCCTGCGTGTAGCCCGGCTTGTGCGAGCCATCACGCGCCACGCCCATGTCGCCGATGCTGACGCCGCAGACGGCGTCGTTGTCGTCATAGAGCAGGTCGGCGGCGGCAAAACCGGGATAGATTTCCACGCCCAGCGCCTCGGCCTGCGCCGCCAGCCACGCGCACATCGCGCCGAGCGACACGATGAAGTTGCCGTGGTTGCGCATCTGCGGCGGCACGATCGGCAGCTTCCAGCCGCCGGTCTTGGTGAGCATCCAGAATTCGTCTTCACCGGCAGGCACGCACACCGGCGGCGGGTTGTCGCGCCAGCCCGGCAGCAGTGCGTCCAGCGGGCCGGGCTCGATCACCGCGCCGGACAGGATGTGCGCGCCGATGGTCGCGCCTTTCTCGATCACGCACACGCTCAGCTCCGGCTTGAGCTGCTTGAGCCGGATCGCGAATGCCAGGCTGGCCGGCCCCGCGCCCACCGCCAGCACGTCGTACTGCATGACATCGCGTTCGCTCATGGCGTTAAAGTCCCTCGTATGACGTCCAATTTTGCCACGCTCTCGCCGATCCCGCTCGACGGGGCCGAACTTGCCTTTGCGCCGCGCTGGCTCGATGCTGCCGCCGCCGACGAACTGCTGGCCGCCTTGCTGGCCAATGTCGCCTGGGAAGTACACCGGATCAAACTGTTCGGGCGCGAGGTGGATTCGCCGCGACTGAGCTGCTGGATCGGCGACCCGGGCGCGAGCTATCGCTACTCGGGCACGGATTTCGCGCCGCATCCCTGGCCTGCCGCCTTGGCCGTGATCCGCGCGCGGCTGGTCGCCGATTGCGGCGCACGCTTCAACTCCGTGCTCGCCAACCGCTATCGCAACGGTCGCGATGCCATGGGCTGGCACAGTGACGACGAGCGCGAGCTCGGCCCGCAGCCGGTGATCGCCTCGCTCAGCGTGGGCGCGACGCGGCGGTTCACACTGAAGGCGCGGCAGCCCGGCGCGCAATCCGTTCTGCTCGACCTCCCGCATGGCAGCCTGCTGGTGATGCGCGGCAACACCCAGCGCAACTACCGCCACGCACTACCGCGTACCGCGCGACCGGTGGGCGAGCGCGTCAACCTGACCTTCCGGCAAGTCGGCACCTAGCGCAGGGCCCGCGGCCTCGACCTACTCGGCGGCCGGGTGCATGCGCTCGTGCTTTTCGCCCTCGGACAGCGTCCAGCCGACAACCTGTGCGGTGCTCCGGTCGAGCAGGCGCGACATCGCAGCAACCACTGCGTCCACTTCCTCGCCGCCGACGGCTTCGGTGTCGCGGAAATTGTGCGCAGCCACGACCGCGCCGTCATGGCCGTCAACCAGCTTGGCTTGCAGCTCGAGCACGGCGACGGGGCTGCCGGACTTGTAATCGGATTCGAATGCGCGCACTTCGGTCAGCAACTGGAAGCGACCTTTCACGCCAGCGCCTGGCCGGCCGACGGTGAGGATCTTCTGCGAATCCTCGAAGCGATGCAGCAGTGCCGATTGCAGCAATTCGGGCACCGCGTCTGACCACCGGGCGCCCTTGTACACCTGCACGTTGCCGGTGCCCGGCCGCACGGCGATCTGCTCGGAGTCCAGCCACTCGCTGGTCACCGGCTTGGCCACCAGCAGCGACCACGACACGCTTGGCCCGGGCACTTCGGTGGCAGTATGCGTGGGCATGAACACGCGGATCGGCTCGCGCTTGGGCAGGAGGCTGCAGGAGGCAGCAAACACGGTGACGAAGAGGACGGTCACAAGATTGCGTATGGAAATCCTCATTTCTTCTCCGCCTTCGGATCGAATTCTTCCGGTCGGGTACGACCGGTCAGGTAGCCGCCGGGATTGCGATCCAGCCGCTTGGTCAGCACGCGTACGTCGCGCACCAGGCCGCGCAACTCGACCATCGTCGGGCCGACCTGCGACAGGCCATTCTGGGTGAAGCTGGACAGCGGCTCGCGATTCTCCGCAATCAGCCCGTTGGCATTGGTGGTCGCCTTGTCCAGCTGTGACAGCGTGTGGTCGAGCCGCTTCATCAGTTCGGGTAGCTGCTTGACCACGCTTTGATCGATCGTGTCCAGGCTGCCCTGCGCCTTGGCCAGCGTGGCGTTGAGGTTCTGGCTGGCCTCGCGCAGGCTCTTGATCAACGCCGCCACGTCATCCTTCTGCGCCGCCACCGTGCCGGTGACCTGGTGCAGGTTGTCGATCATCTGGCTGATCTTCTGGATGTTCGCATCGCTCAGGATCAAGCGAAGGCGCTCGCCGATATCGCTGGCCGCTTCGGAAATGTTCTGCAGTGCCGACGGCTGGGTCGGGATGATCGGGATCGGGTGCTCGGGCGTGGGCAACAGGCGCGGACTCTCCGGCGTGCCGCCCGACAGTTGGATCTGTGCCACGCCGGTCAGGCCGATGAACGCCAGCTTGGCCTTGGTATCGATCTTCACGGGTGTGTCGGCGTGCAGGCGGATGCGCGCGATCACCTTGCGCGGATCCAGCGGATCGAGCCGCAGCCGTTGCACTTCGCCAACGCTGATGCCGTTGTACTGGACAATGCCGCCGGTGCCCAAGCCGGTCACCGCTTCGGTAAAGACGACTTCGTATTTGTCCCAGTCCCGGTTGGAGGCGTAGTTGGCTGCCCACAGGGCAAAGGCGACCAGCAGCAGAGTCACCAGGATGGTGAACAGGCCGATCAGTACATGGTTTGCGCGGGTTTCCATCTATCGCCTCTCCTGTGCCGTTGCGCCGGCAATCGCCGACTTGGCACCTTGTGCAGCGCGGCCGCGTGGGCCGTGGAAGTATTCCTGCACCCACGGATGGTCGAATTTCTCAACCTCGGCAAGCGGAGCGGTCACCAGCACCCGGCCGTCGGCGATCACCGCGACCCGGTTGCAGATGGTGTACAGGGTATCCAGATCATGGGTAATCAGGAACACCGTCAGTCCAAGCGACTGCTGCAGCGACAGGATGAGCTTGTCGAAGGCTGCGGCGCTGATCGGGTCCAGGCCCGAGGTGGGCTCGTCGAGGAACAGCAGGGCCGGGTCCAGGGCCAGGGCCCGCGCCAGCGCGGCGCGCTTGACCATGCCGCCGGACAGTTGCGAGGGGAATTTGGCGCCGGCATTGTCGGGCAGGCCGGACAGGCGGATCTTCAGCATGGCCAGGTCCTGCACCAGCTCGGCTGGCAAATCCGGGTAGTACTCCTTGAGCGGCACCATGGTGTTCTCGGACACGGTGAGCGAGCTGAACAGCGCGCCGTTCTGGTAGAGCACGCCGCTGTTGCGTTCGATCCGGCGCGAGGCGCGCGCGTTGTCGCTCAAGGCGTCCACACCCAGCACCTCGATCGTGCCCGCCTGCGGCCGGCGCAGGCCCAGGATCGCGCGCATCAGCACCGACTTGCCCGAACCCGAGCCGCCGACCACGCCCAGGATCTCGCCCGGCATCACATCCAGGTCCAGGTCCTTGTGCACGACCTGGCTGCCGAAGCTGTTGGCCAGGCCGCGTACGCGGATGATTGGTTTCTCGTCGGCCGCGTTTTCGGCGTCAGCGCGATCCACGCTGGCGTGCACCGCCGGCAGGCCACCCGCGGTCCGCGCCTCGGCGCGGCGATCGCTGCCTGGCTGCTGGTCACCGGGTTGCTGGTCACCGGATGGCTGGTCAGCGGGTGGCTGGTCACCAGGTGAACTCACCAGTTCATCTCCATGAAGAACAGCGCGGCGGCGGCGTCAATCAGGATGACCAGCGAAATCGCCTGCACCACGCTGGATGTGGTGCGCTCACCGACCGATTGCGCGGTGCCCTGGGTCTGGAACCCCTCCAGGCAACCGATCAGGCCGATCACGATCGCGAAGATCGGTGCCTTGGACAGGCCGACCCAGAAGTGGCGTGCCTCGATCCCTTCGTGCAACTGGGTGATGAACAGCTCCGGCGAAATGCCAAGGTTGCCCGCGCACACGGCCATGCCGCCCAGCAGGCCGGCCATCATCGCCAGGAAGGTCAGCAGCGGCAGCATGATGATCAATGCGAACAGGCGCGGCATCACCAGCAGTTCGATCGGATCCAGGCCCAGGGTTCGGATCGCGTCGATCTCCTCGCCGGTCTGCATGGCGCCGATCTGCGCGGTGAACGCGGAAGCAGTGCGGCCGGCCAGCAGGATGGCAGTGAGCAGTACACCGAACTCGCGCAGGAAGGCGATGCCGACCAGTTGCACCACGAAGATCTCGGCGCCGAACTCACGCAATGTCGTCGCGCCCAGGAACGCGATCACCGCACCGACCATGAAGCTCAGCAGCAGCACCAGCGGCACCGCATCCAGGCCGACCTGCTCCATGTGGTGCACGGTGGAGGTCATCCGGATGCGGGTCGGGTTGGCGATGGTGCGCACCAGGGTGGACAGCCACAAGCCGCCAAAGCCGACCAGGGCGATGACTTCCTTGGCGTAGTCTTCGACCGAACAGCCGAGCCGCTCGAGCATGCGGCGGAAACCGAGGTCACGCCTGGTGACGCGTTCGGGCGCCTCGCAGATTGCGCGTACCGATTCCACCAGCGACTGATACTGCGGCTGGACTTCGACCGTCGCCAGCCCGAGCCCGGTCTTCACCGCAAAGCGCGACATCAGCATGGCGCCGGTGGAATCCAGGCTCGCGATGTCGCGGCCGTCGATATCCTTGAGCCGTTCGGGCGCGCGCTCGATCAACTGCAGCAGCAGGTGCGCGTTGCGCAGGGTCCAGTCGCCAGTGGCGCGATAGACCTCCGGATCGGCCTGGCTGGGCTCGATGGCAGGTAGCTGGGGCGAGGGTGCAGGGCTCATGCCAGCCACAGCATGACCGAAACGCCGCTCAGGGTCAGCATCACGCCGATTGCGGCGCGGCGGGTTAACGGTTCCTTCAGCCAGATCGCCGCCAGCACGAGGATGAAGACCGACGCGGTTTCATTGAGGATGGCCGCGACCGAGGCCAGTGTGTACTTGTAGCCGGCAAGCCACAGCAGCATCGCCAGGAACTGCCCGAGGAAAGCCGCCAGCGTCAACCGTAGCCACGGCATGCCCGTGGAGGCGGGAAGCAGATAGCGGACCTCGCCACGCAACAGCGCGATCACCACCATGCCCAGCAAGGCGCCGAGCATGCGCCAGCCGGTGACCCAAAGCAGGGGCTGCGCCTCGAGCACGCGCTTGACCATGACCACGGCGATGGCCATCAGTACGACCGCCATCAGCGCAAAGCCGAAACCGCGCAGGGCGTGTGCCGGCCGCTTCACGGCGCCGGCGCGCGGCCAAGCTGCTACCCACACACCCAGGCTCACCAGCACGAAGCCGACCAGTTGCAGTGGCCGCAGCCTCTCGTCCAGGAAGGCAAAGCTCAGCACAATGACGAACGGGCTGTAGAAATTGCCCAGCACGCCCATCCGGCCCGCGCCCAATTCATTGAGCGCGCGAAAATACAGGGTGTCGGCGATGCCGATGCCGAGCACGCCGCTGGCAACCGCCACGGCAACCTGCGCGCCGGACAGTGGCGATGGCTGCAGTCCGTGCACGACGATGATGGCGGGCACCATCATGCCCATCACCAGCAGGTTCTTGAGGAAGTTCAACTGCAGCGGCGGCAGGCTGGCGCCGAGCTGGCGATAGAAAATCACGCCGACCGCCCAGCTCAGTGCACTGAGGATCGAGCAAAGTTCGCCGAAGCCCGATCCCGCGGCCATGTGATTCCACCCTGTGGTTCCCCGGTCCATTGTCCGGCCCGCCGGACTTGTGTGCCATGCTTTTACGATGCTGCCGCCAACCACATCCCTTGCCGCCGAGGCTGCCAACCCCGAACCCGGGGCGGCGTCCACGCAGGCCAGCGTGCGGGATCTGCAGGCGCCCTATCTTTCGCGGGTCGATTTCCTGATCGAGCTGGCGCGTCGGCTGCACATGTATGGAACATCCGCGCAACGCCTGGAAGGTGCCGTCTCGCAGGTCGCCCGGCATCTGGGCATCGAGGCGGACGTGTGGTCGAACCCGACCGGCATGATCCTGAGTTTTCCCGACCCCGAGCGCGGCCCGGCATTTTCGATGACCCGGGTGATCCGGCTTGAACCGGGCGAGCAGAATCTGGGCTTGCTGGCCGCCGCCGATGCGACCGCCGAGGGTGTCCTGGCCGGCGAGCTCGATGTGCGCGACGCGCTGGCGGCGATGCGAGCACTGGATCGTCCTCGCGCACGGTACGCGTCGCTCTGGAATGTGCTCGCGTTCGGACTTGCCTCTGCTTCGGTAACCGGACTGCTGCCACACACCGGCTGGGCCGATCTGCTGACGGCTGCGGTGCTCGGCTGCGGCATTGGCGCGCTCGCCGAAGCCAGCCAATCCCGCCCCCGATTGGACCACGCGCACGAAACCCTTGCGGCCTTCCTGGTGACGCTGGCGGCCACCGGCGCGGCGACATTCATCGCGCCGTTGTCGTTGCAGAGCGTGATCATCGCCGGGCTGATCGTGCTGATGCCGGGCCTGACCCTGACCACGGCGGTGTCGGAACTGGCTGCGAAACAATTGGTATCGGGCACGGCGCGTTTTTCCGGCGCACTCACGACGCTACTGAAGCTGACTTTCGGCGCCATTGCCGCCGCGCAGGTCGTCAATCTGCTCGGTTGGCAACCGATTCCCAATGCCGGCAGGGTGCTGCCGGAGTGGATGCCGTTGCTGACCCTGCTCGCCGGTTCGTTCGCCTTTGCCGTGCTGTTCAAGGCGGCGCGCCGGGATTTTCCGCTGGTGATGGCCTCAGTGTGGCTGGGCTACGGGATTACCTGGGTGGCCAACATGGTGCCGGCGATCAACAGCAGCGCGGTACCCGGCGGGGTGTTCCTGGCCGGCATCGTGGTGACCGTCGCCGGCAATCTTTACGCCCACGTTCGCAATCGCCCCAGCGCGCTGATCCGGGTGCCCGGCATCATCTTGCTGGTGCCTGGCTCGCTGGGATTCCGCAGCTTCAGCTTCGTGTTCGAGCGCGACCTGATGGTCGGCCTGGATACGGCATTCGCGGTCCTGGTGGCGTTGATTGCACTGGTCGCCGGCATCCTGTTCGGCAATCTGCTGATGCCGACGCGGCGCAATATCTGATCCATCCCCGCGTCACGCGCCGTCGTTTGACCGGGACTTGCAGGCGCAGCTCGCCAGCCATTGATCCAGTTCCAGCCCGCAGCCGGCGCGCGATATTGTCGGCGCATTCATCTTGCCGCCTCGCAAACCCGGCTTCAACGCTAGACTGCAGGACCGTATTGCTGGAAACCTTCACCAAGTGCAAGCAACCCGGCGCAATGGAGTCTGGCGGGCGATGCCGGGAGTGCTGCTGGCCGCACTGGCCGGCTGCGCGACTTACACGCCGCAGCCCTTGGATACGTCACCCCGCCCACGCCCGGACCTGTCCGGCCTTGCGGTGACCTCGCCCGACGGGCACCTGTTCGACCCGCGCGATGGCCTCGATATCACCGAAACCGCGATGGTCGCAGTGGCCAACAACCCCGAGTTGCGCATCGCGCGCGACGACTTCGGGATCGCCCGTGCCCAGGCCTTTGCCGCCGGACTGCTGCCGGACCCGACCATCGGCATCGGTGCCGACCATCCGACCGGCCATGTGGCGGGCAGCAATACCAATGCCTTCAGCTTGGGCGTCAGCTACGACATCAACGCGTTGCTGCGCCATTCCGCAGAACACGCCGCGGCAACGCAGGCGCAGGCCCGGGCTTCCGAGGAACTGCTTTGGAAGGAATGGCAGGTGGTCGCGCAGGCGCGGCTGCTGTTCGTGCGCAACGTGGAGGGCGCACGAACCCTGCAGGTCCTCGAAGACGAGAGGGCACTGTTCGTGGATCGCCAGGCCCGGCTCGGCCGCGCCTTTGCCGCCGGCAATGTCACCGTCGACAGCGTTGCCCTGGACCTTGCCGAACTCAATGGAATCGAGCAGAAGGTCGCCGACCAGGAGCGCAAGCACTCGCAGGCGCGGCATGACCTCAATGCGCTGCTCGGCCTGGCCCCGAACCTGCAGCTGGCGCTGGTCGGTGGCGATGCGCTGCCGCGCTTCGACGCGGCTGCCATCCGCGCGCTGGTGCCGACGCTGGGACGGATCCGGCCCGACCTGCGCGCGCTGGAGTCCGGCTACCGCAGCCAGGAACAGAAGTACCGTGCCGCGGTGATGTCCCAGTTTCCCGTGCTGGACCTCGGTTTCAACCGCGCGCGGGATACCAGCGGCATCTACACCACGGGCCTCAACCTGTCCCTGTCGCTGCCGATCTTCAACCGCAATCGCGGCAATATCGCCATCGAGAAGGCGACGCGCGCGCGGCTGCGCGATGAGTACCAGTCGCGGCTCGATGCCGCAGCTGCCCAGATCGACGCACTGCTGGACGATCGCGCCCTGGCCGAGCGCCAGCTTGCCGAGGTACGCCGCAGCCTGGCGGTGCTCGAGCAGTTGGCGGCGAAGTCGCAGTCCGCCTTCCAGGCCGGGAACATCGATATCATCGCCTACGTCAGTCAGCGCGATGCGCTGCTGTCCAAACGCCTGGAGGCACTGGCTCTCGAGCAGGCACTGCTGGAACAGCAGGTCGGCCTGCAGACCCTCATGGGCAGCCAGATCCCCGCCACCGACACGGTGAGTCCGCCATGAACGCCACGCTCCGCAATCGCGCTGCAATGATCATGCTCGGCGCCGCGCTCGCAGCCATCGGCGCCAGCGGCTGCAGTGCCCCGGGAAAGGGTGACACCGCCGCGGCCGACGCCGCCGCGCCTGCCGTGCTCGTCCGCACCACGCCGCCACTGCGCAAGGCGCTCGCCGACACGTTGACGCTGTACGGCGAGGTTGCGCCGGAAGCCGGGACCAGTGAGAACGTCAGTTTCGCGCGGCCGGTCCGGATCGCGCGCCTGCTGGTGAGTGCAGGCCAACGCGTGGCGGTCGGCCAGCCACTGCTGGAAATCGAGACCGACCCCAGCGCGGTCGCCACCTACCAACAGGCGCAATCGGCATTGACCCTGGCGAACAAGGAGCTTGCATCCCAGGTCGAGCTGTTGGCTGAGCGCTTGACTACGAAGGCGCAGCTTGCCGCCGCGCAGAAAGCTGTCGCCGATGCGCAGGCAACCCTGGCGGCCGAGCGCAAGTCTGGCGCCGCGCCTGGCAAGCAGTTGGTGCGGGCGAGCCATGCCGGGGTGGTGGCCTCGCTCACCGCCCAGCAGGGCGATCGCGTGCAACCGGGCACGGCGGTGCTGCAGCTGGCCCATGGCGGCGCGCGGCGCGTGTTGCTCGGGGCCGAACCCGAGGATGTCGCCCGCCTGTCGGCGGGCATGCCAGTCAGCGTCATGCCGGTGTTCGGCGGCGACCCGGCCAAGGCGTCGGTGTCCCAGGTATTTGCCGTGATCAATCCGCAGACGCGCCTGGTCGATGTCGCGGTCAGGCTCGAAGGCGGCACGCAATTCATGCCGGGCACCAAGGTGCGCGGTGACGTGTCGCTGGCCCTGGTGGACGCCTGGATCGTGCCTGCGTCCGCGGTGCTCGAGGACGTCGACGGCTCCTACCTGTACCAGTTGTCGGGCGACAAGGCGCACCGGGTCGCGGTGCGCGTGCGTGTGCCCGGCGACCAGTTCCTGGGCGTAACCGGACCGATCACTACCGGGCAGCCGATCGTCGTTTCCGGCAACTATGAGCTGGAGGACGGCGCCCCAGTCCGGGTTGCGGACAAGTGAAAGCCGTCGACTGGCTGCAGGCACACCGGCGTTCGATCCTGTTCTTCCTGGTGGTGCTGGTCCTGAGCGGCGGAATGGCAGCGTTCCGGTTGCCAGTCAGTTTGTTTCCGACCGTCGACTTCCCGCGCATCGTGGTCAGCGTCGATGCCGGCGACCGGCCTGCGGAGCAGATGGAACTGGAAGTGATGCAGCCGATCGAGGAGGCGATCCAGCGCGTGCCCGGCGTGGTGACGGTGCGCTCCAAGGTGAGCCGGGGTTCGGCGGATGTGTCGATCAACCTCGAGTGGGGCAGCGACATGGCCCGCGCGACATCGGAGGTCAACCAGGCCATCGGCCGCGTGCTGCCGGACCTGCCGCAGGGCACGGTGGTGGACGTGCGGCGCATGGATCCGACGGTGTTCCCGGTGCTTGCCTACAGCCTGACCTCCGACAAGGCCTCGCCGACCCAGCTCTACGAGATCGCCCAGTACCGCCTGCGGCCGCTGCTGGCCGGCATTCCGGGCGTGGCCCGCGCCGAGGTCGTGGGGGGGGCGAAGGAGGAGTACCACGTGATCGTGGATCCGCAGCGCCTGGCCGCCTTCGGGCTCAGCCTGTCCGACGTGTCGGCCGCGCTGTCTGCAGCCAACGTCGTGCAGGCCGTGGGCCGGCTTGAGGAACACTACAAACTCTACCTGCTGGTGTCCGATACGCGTTTCCGCAGCCTGGAAGAAATTCGCCAGACCGTCCTGCGCAGCGGCAGCAACGGCCTGGTGCGGCTCGAGGATGTTGCCAGCGTGGCGCGCGCCACCCAGCCGCAGTGGGTGCGGGTCAACGCCGACGGCCACGACGCTGTCCTGCTGAACATCTACCAGCAGCCAGGCAGCAACAGCGTGCAGATTGCCAGCGATGTCAGCGCCCAGTTGCAGGCCTACCGCAGCCGCCTGCCGCCCGGTGTCAAACTCGCCAACTGGTACGACCAGAGCGAGTTGGTGATCGACTCCGCGGCCAGCGTGCGCGACTCCATCCTGATCGGCGTGGTACTGGCCGCGATCGTGCTGTGGTTGTTCCTGCGCAGCGTGAAGATCACCCTGATTGCCATCCTGGTGGTGCCGGCCACCCTGGCGGCCACGGTGGTGCTGCTGTCGCTGCTCAACATGAGCTTCAACATCATGACCCTGGGCGGCATGGCGGCCGCAGTTGGCCTGGTCATCGACGATGCGATCGTCATGACCGAGCACATCGTGCGCCGGCTGCATGGGTCGGCGGCCGAGCACCACGGCCAGGTGATGGCGGCGGCGAGCGAGTTCACCGGGCCGCTGGTCGGCTCGTCGGCGTCGACCATCATCATCTTCCTGCCGCTGGCCTTCCTGTCCGGCGTGACTGGTGCGTTCTTCAAGGCCTTGTCGCTCACCATGGCGGCGGCGCTGGTGATTTCCTTCCTCATCACCTGGCTGGCCGTGCCCCTGCTTGCCGACCATTTCCTCGGCGAGGCGGATGCCCAACCGCATGAGGACAAGGGTTTCATGCGCTGGCTGCATGCGCGCTATTCCAGCCTGCTGCCGCGCCTGGTCGCGCGCCCGGTGCTGCTGCTGGTCGGGCTGGTGCCCCTGCTCGGGCTCGGGCTGCTGGCCTGGTTCAATGTGGGTTCGGGTTTCATGCCGGCGATGGACGAGGGCGGCTTCATCCTCGATTACCGGTCGGCCCCGGGAACCTCGCTCACCGAGACCAACCGCCTGCTCAATCAGGTCGAGCGGATCATCCGCGCCAATCCCAACGTCGCCACCTATTCACGGCGGACTGGCGCCCAGCTCGGCGGCGGCCTCACCGAGACGAACAATGGCGATTTCTTCATCCGCCTGAAGGACGGCCCGCGGCCG
>JBKJMY010000220.1:0-2855 GCA_046596115.1 Arenimonas sp. | reverse complement strand
TGCCGACATCGAGATGGTCCGTCACGGCATCGGCTCGGATCCACGCATCGGCTACAGCTTCATTTACCCGGGCGCCGGTTACGGTGGATCGTGTTTCCCCAAGGACGTGCAGGCGCCCGGGTAAATGAAACTGTAGCCGATGCGTGGATCCGAGCCGATGCCGTGCCGGACCATCTCGATGTCGGCACCAACGCGCTCGGCGATGTTGGCCATTTCATTCATGAAGCTGATCTTGGTCGCGAGCATGGCATTGGCGGCGTACTTGGTCAGCTCGGCCGACCGCACGTCCATCGCCACGATGCGTTCGTGGTTGCGATTGAAAGGCGCGTACAGGCGCTTCATCTGCTCCAGTGCCGGCGCGCTGTCGGTGCCGACCACGATCCGGTCCGGGCGCATGCAGTCCTTCACCGCATCCCCTTCCTTGAGGAATTCGGGATTGGACACGACCTCAAACGAAATCTGCACGCCACGCGCCGCCAATTCAGCAGCGATCGCGGCACGCACCTTGTCTGCGGTGCCGACCGGCACCGTGGACTTGTTCACCACCACGGCCGGCCGCGACAAATGCTGGCCGATGGTTCGCGCGACTGTCAGCACGTATTGCAGGTCGGCGCTGCCGTCCTCGTCCGGCGGCGTGCCGACGGCGATGAACAGGATTTCCGCGCGCTCGATCGCCGGTGCCGCGTCAATGGTGAAATCGAGGCGACCGGAGGCATGGTTGGCCAGCACCAGTTCCTCGAGCCCGGGCTCATAGATCGGGACGATGCCGCGCTTGAGGCCATCGACCTTGGCTTCGTCGATGTCCACGCACAACACCTGGTTGCCGACCTCGGCCAGGCAGGTTCCGGTGACCAGGCCCACGTATCCGGTGCCGAAGACGGTAACTCGCATGCTTGCTCCCTGCGCAACGGGCGGCCTGCGCCGCCCGTCGCGATTCCCGGTGACTGCTTACTTGACGATGCCCAGCAGCTCGACTTCGAACACCAGCGTGCGATTCGGGCCGATCGGGTCCGGGCCGCTCGGGCCGTAGGCGATCTTGCCGGGAATCCAGAAGCGGTACTTGCTGTTCACCGGCATCAGGCCAACGCCTTCGGTCCAACCGGGAATGACCTGGTTGAGCACGAATTCGGCTGGACCACCGTGGTCGGACGAAGCATCGAACTTGGTGCCGTTGATCAGCGTTCCAACATAGTTGACGCGAACCTTGTCGGTCGCCGCCGGCGTCGCGCCGGAGCCCTGGCGCAGCACTTCGTACTGCAGGCCACTGGCCGTCGTGCGCACGCCCGGCTTGGACTTGTTCGCGGCCAGGAAGTCGTCGCCTTCCTTCTGGTTGGTCTGTGCTGCCTGCGCAGCCTTGGCCTGCATTTTTTCCTGCAGCTTCTTGCCGAACGCAGCGCGCAGCTGTTCGCCTTCAGCCTGGGTCAGCTTGGTCGGCTTGCCGGTGAGCACAGCCTCCATGGCCTGCGACAGAGTGGCCGGATCGATCTCGTCCTTGAACGGCTCGAGCGATTTGGCCACGTCCATGCCAATCATGTAACTGTTGCGCTGCTTCTCGGTCATCGAGGCCATGGCCTCACTGGGCTTGGCCGCCGTCGCACCGACGTCTGCCTTGGCGCCGGGCTTTGCTTCGCCGGTCGCCGGGGCCTGCGCAGTGCACGACATGCTGCAGCCGATCGCCGCGAGCAGCACAGTGGTACGGAATACCGATGTCATCGATGTTGCTCCAGATCACGCCGGCGGTCCGGCAAGGCCGCTATTGTCGCGGGGCGGGGCGCGGCGCGGCAAGCAGCGCTTCGACCTTTGCCACCAGCGCCGGGTCATCGGGCCGGGTCGGGCTGCCATAGCTGCCCACCACCCGACCCTGGCGGTCGATCAGGTATTTGTGGAAATTCCACGCCGGCGCATCGCCGGTGTCGGCCTTCAGCCGCTGGTAAAGCGGCGTGGCGTCGCGCCCCGTGACGTGGACTTTCTCGAACATCGGAAACTTCACCCCGTAGGTCAGGGTGCAGAAATCGCGGATTTCCTTCTCGCTGCCAGGGTCCTGCCCCATGAAATCATTGGAAGGGAAGCCCAGCACGGCGAACCCACGGCCCCGGTACTTGGCATGCATGGACTCGAGCGCATCAAATTGCGGGGTATACCCGCATTTGCTGGCGGTATTGACCACCAACAGCACCTGCCCTGCGTACGCCTTGCCCAGGTCCACAGCCTGCTTTCCAGCCAGTTGCCGGTAGGTCTGGCCCTGCAATGGGTGGTCCGGCGCCCCTGCCGGCACCGACGCAGCCGCCGACCCGACTGCCAGTGCCGCCATAAACACTATATTTTTCATGAGCTTGCTCTCTGGGACAGGGGAATCCAGCCCTATGTGCCATCAGTCTGGTCCGGGAAATGTGTTTTTGGTGTTGACATGCCGTTTGTTGGTGTTATAGTTCGCTACAACACCATTCGGTTACCTCACCAACACGGGAGGCGTCATGTACTACAGAATCAAGAACACGCTGGCGGGACTTGCGGTGGCCACTGCCACCCTCGGCCTGAGCTGGTCGATTGGTCACCCGCCGACCCGGATGAGCCCGAATGCAGCCCTGGACAGCACCGACATCGGTGCCTCCAGCATCGAGGCGGGCGTGGACGGAATCGACGGTCTTGGCGACACCCACAAGCGCAACCTGGGCATGCGCAGCCAGCTGACCATGCCCTACTTTTCATTCGCGCCGCTGCTGCCGCGCCGGGAGGGCTGAGATGTCCATCGCCTGGAGTGACAACGCACCCATTTATCGCCAGTTGAAGGAACGCGTCGTCGGCATGATGCTCGACGGTCTCCTGAAGCCTGGCGATGCGCTGCCCTCGGTCCG
>JBKJMY010000158.1:0-5512 GCA_046596115.1 Arenimonas sp. | reverse complement strand
GGGAAGCCTGGCGCGCATTGCCTGGCGGTGCGTCGCCTGCGCTTGGCATGTGGCAGATGCTGGCGCGACGCGAAGCAGCGCAGGTTGACACGCTGCACGCCGACGGTCTGCACGTCGACAGCCTGCGCGCCGACAGCCTGCACGCCGACAGCCTGCACGCCGGCGCGGCTTCCGGCCGCGCCGCGCAGACGGCGACTTCGCCCGCGGGGAGTGCGCAGGACGCCGCTATCGACACCTTCAGCCGCTGGTTGCGCGATGACACCGCGTCAAGCCGTGCCGTGGGCAATGGCAGCGACGCCGCCGCGGCGGCCGCTGACGCCGCCATCGCGCAACGACTCGCCTTGTTCGAGGCGTTTGCGCGCTGGCGCGAGGACCCCGCGTGCCGGCCGTGCACTGCGGGTCTGCGCGCGGCGCTTTGGCCGTTGCTGCCGACCGCGCCCGCCGCGTTGCCACCGCGTGTGCGGATCGACGCGACAGGCCGTCGCTATCTGGATGCGCTGTCGGAGCCCAGCCCGTGAGCGGGTGCCAGCCATGACGCTCGCGACGTTGTCCTGGCCGGCGTTTGCCTGCGCGTCCCTGCTTGCGCTCGCCGCTCTTGCCTCGGCTTGGCGACTGCTGCGGCGATGGCGATCGGCCGCGCCGGTTGCGAGCCTGCCTTGGGTGCTCCTGCTCGGCATCCAGCCGATTGCGGCGTTGCTGCTCTGGCTGGTGTTGTTCCCGCCAGCCACTGCGCCCGCCGCCGACACGCTGGTACTGGCGGCCGCCGGCACCGATCCCCCCGCACTGCTTCGATTGCCGGCCGGCGTAAGGGTGCTGGCGTTGCCCGAAGCGCCGCAGCTGCCCGGGATCGAGCGCGCGCCCGATCTCGCCGGCGCCCTGCGTGCGCATCCTGCGGCACGCCTGCGTGTCCTCGGCCAGGGGCTGGTGGCGCGCGACCGCGACGCTGCGCGTGGATTGCCGCTGCGCTTTGATCCCGCGCCCTTGCCCCGGGGCGTGGTCGGCCTGTGGCGCGCCACCGACGCCAGCACCGGCTTGCCGTTCAAACTCTCCGTCGAGTTGGCTGGGCTGGCGGGTGGTCGGGTCGAGCTGCTCGATCCCGCAGGCCGGGTGACCGCGAGCGCGACGCCCGACGGCAGCGGTCGGGCAACGCTTGCCGCGGTCGCGCCGGTCGCCGGGGCGGTCGAGTACACACTGCAGGTCCGCGATGCCAGCAAACGCATCGTGCAGCGCGAGCCCCTGCCGGTGCAGGTGCACGATGGCGCCCGCCCCCGGCTCCTGCTGCTCGCTGGCGGACCCTCGCCGGAGCTCAAATACCTGCAGCGCTGGGCCGAGGATGCCGGGTTTGCGACGCAGGCGCGGGTCGCCATCGGGGGCGGCGCCAACCTGGGCGCGAATCCGACCCGGCTCGATCTGGCGACACTGCGTGCGCAGGACACCGTGGTGCTCGACGACCGGGCCTGGCGCGCGCTCGATCCAGGCTCCCGCGCTGGCCTGATGCAGGCGGCGCGCGAGGGACTCGGTGTGCTGGTCCGCCTGACCGGCCCGGTGGATTCCGCCGACCGGACGCGCTGGCAGGCCCTGGGTTTTGACATCGCAGCGGCGGATCTGCCGGAGTCGGTGCAACTCACCCCCACGAGCGCCAGCCTCAGTCGCCAGCCAGTCCGCGTCACCGGCGCCGCGCTGCAATCCATCCTGCGCGATGCCGCCGGCGAGCCGCTGGCCGCCTGGCGGCCGCTCGGCCAGGGCCGGATCGGATTGGCCTGGTTTGGTGACAGTTACCGGCTGGTCCTTGCCGGCCAGCGCCAACTGCATGTCCGGGCCTGGAGCGAGTTGCTCGGTGCACTTGCGCGCGCCCAGGCGGCGCGCCCACCGCGGCTGGAGGACGCGCAGGCGCGGGTGGGCCAGCGCGCCGTGGTCTGCGCCGAGGGCGGCGCCCTGCAGCTGTCCGCACCGGATGGCAGCGACATCCCGCTCGCGCCGCAGCCACGTGGATTGGTCCGCTGCGCCGCGTTCTGGCCGACCCAGGCCGGCTGGCACCGTGCCGTTGCCGGAACGGCGTCCGCACAGTTGCTGGTACTGGCGGACGATGCGCTGCCGGGCTTGCAGGCGCGCGCTGCGCGCGAGGCCACCTTCGCACTTGCCGCCGGCGCGATCGCGCGCGGCGATGCCCCGCGCGCGCAAAATATGGCAGCCGGCCCGCGTTGGCCCTGGGCCGTGGCGTGGTTGCTGGTCACCGCCTTGGGCTGGGCGCTGGAGCGCCGCGTACTGCGATCCGCGCCGGCGGCGCGCGACTGATCGGGCGCTGTCTATTTCGGCCACACGTGCTCAATCTGCCCGTGAAAGCCTCGAGCCGTGACGTTGCCATCGCGCCCCGGACCGGATACTGGTCTAGGACATTTTCGCGCCGGGCAGGCGCATCATGCCCGCGTGCCCGGCGCCCGCCGCGCGCAACCATCCATTCGGGGAGAGCACCATGGGAATCGAAATGAAGATGCTGGCCTGGGCGATGGTGCTGGGCCTGGTGCAGATCGCGATCGCCGCGACCCTGGGCACCCAACAGCGTGGCCTGGGCTGGAACGTCAGCGCCCGCGATGGTGTTCCGGCGCCCCTGACCGGCCTGGCCGGTCGACTCGACCGCGCGTCGCGCAATTTCCTGGAAACCTTTCCGTTCTTCGCCGCGGCGGTCCTGGCCGTGGTCGCCCTCCAGGCCGGCAATGCGCAGACCGCGCTCGGCGCCCAGGTATATTTCTGGGCCCGGCTGGCCTATGTCCCGCTGTACGGGATGGGGATTGCCTATGTCCGCACGGCGATCTGGGCGGTGTCCATGGTCGGCCTGGTGATGGTGCTCTGGCCCCTGATCTCCTGATTCCAGCCGCTACAGGGCGTTGATCCGGGCTCGGCCAGGGTCGAGTTGGTAGCCTTCGCGTCGGGATCGGAACTGCGCCTCAGTCGGAACTGCGTCTGGGCCCTGTTGGTGGAAGCCAGGGCCTCGGGACGGTCGTGCGCCGGGTGTGGGTTCAGCCACCCGTCATCGCCCTCGGCTCAGCGGGTCTATTGTTATAGGCCGCCAGGAAGGCGACCAATGCATGGAGCACAACATGACCAGGAAGTCGGACGTCAACTCGAAGGACAAAGCAGCAGCACCAGGCAAGCGCCCTCGTCAGGCCGCGAAGGGATTGGGGGCCGGCGGAGAAACCCATCAGGTGGCGCAGGGACGCGACGCCGCCCTCACCACCAACCAGGGCGTGGTAATCGCCGACAACCAGAACTCGCTGCGCGCCTCCACGCGCGGGCCGACCCTGCTTGAAGACTTCATCCTGCGGGAGAAGATCACCCATTTCGACCATGAACGCATCCCCGAGCGCATCGTGCATGCGCGTGGATCGGCAGCCCACGGCTACTTCGAATTGACCAAGTCGCTGTCCAAGTACACCACCGCCAAACTGCTGACCGAAAAGGGCGTGCGCACGCCCCTGTTTACCCGGTTCTCAACCGTGGCAGGCGGAGCAGGCTCGGTCGACACGCCGCGCGATGTGCGCGGTTTCTCGGTGAAGTTCTACACCAGCGAGGGAAACTTCGACCTGGTCGGCAACAACTTCCCCGTGTTCGCCATCCAGGATGCAATCAAGTTCCCCGATTTCATCCACGCGCTGAAGATGGAACCGGACCGCGGCTTCCCGCAGGCTGGCAGTGCGCATGACACGTTCTGGGATTTCGTGTCCTTGTCGCCGGAAACGCTGCACATGATCTTCTGGGCAATGAGCGACCGCGGATTGCCGCGTTCGCTGCGGATGATCGAGGGCTTCGGCATCCATAGCTTCCGCTTCATCAACGCGGCAGGTGAATCAACGTTCGTGCGCTTTCACTGGCGCCCCAAGCTCGGCTTGCAGTCCACCTTGTGGGATGAAGCCTTGAAGCTGCAGGCAGCGGACAACGACTTCCATCGGCGCGACTTGTTCGAGGCGATCCAGGCCGGTGATTTCCCGGAGTGGGATTTCGGGGTGCAGCTGTTCACCGAGGCCGAGGCCGACAAATTTCCGTTCGACCACCTGGACGCAACCAAGCTCATTCCCGAGGAACTGGTGCCGGTGCAGATCGTCGGTCGCATGGTGCTCAACCGCTGGCCGGACAACTTCTTCGCTGAGACCGAGCAGGTCGCGTATTGCCCGGCGAACCTGGTGCCGGGCATCGATTTCTCCAACGACCCGCTGTTGCAGGGACGGCTGTTCTCGTACCTGGATACCCAGCTATCGCGCCTGGGCAGTCCGAACTTCCACCAGTTGCCGATCAATGCGCCCAAGTGCCCGTTCGCCAACCACCAGCGCGATGCGCACATGCAGACAGCCGTGCCCAAGGGCCGCGCCTCTTACGAGCCGAACTCGCTTGACGGTAAAGGCGATACCACCGGACGTGAGTCGCCGGCACGCGGGTTCCAATCCTTCAACGAAGCCGCGGGCACGGGAGGCAAGGGCCGGGTGCGCGCCGAGGCGTTCGCCGATCACTTCAGCCAGCCGCGACTGTTCTTCCGCAGCCAGACGCCGCAGGAGCAGGGGCATCTTTTGGCGGCGATCGTTTTTGAGCTGTCCAAGGTCGGGACGCCGGCGATCCGCGAACGAACCGTCGCGCAATTGCGCAACGTCGACGAGGACCTTGCGCGCAGGGTCGCCGATGGCTTGGGCATGACGGCGCTGCCGGCGGCCATCGCGCCCGCTGCAGCGGCGATCGACATGAAGCCCTCGCCGGCGTTGGGCCTGGCCGCCAAGTCGAAACCGACGCTGGAAGGGCGCTGTATTGCAATCCTGGTGGCGGACGGCAGCGACGGCACGCAGGTGGATGCCCTGCGCAAAGCGGCCAAGGCCGCTGGCGCGCAGGTAAAGATTGTTGCGCCCAAGCTGACGGTGCGGCTCAAGGGCGGCAAGGCGCTCGTAGCGGACGGCCAATTGGGTGGTACGCCGTCGGTGCTGTTCGATGCGATCGCCAGCGTGCTGGATCCGGCCGAAGCGTTGGCGTTGTCGAAGCAGGCCGCGGCCGTGGACTGGTTCCGCGATGCCTTCGGCCATCTCAAGGCCATCGCCGCCTGCAAGGGCACGCAGCAGATCCTCGCCGCGGGCGGCATCACGCCCGATGCGGGCGTGGTCGATCCCAAGGACGTTGCGCGTTTCATCACTCTGGCAAAAACGCGGCAATGGGAGCGGGAGGCAGGTTTGCGCGTCTTGCCTTGAGGCATCTTGCCTTGAGGCGGCCTGCTTTGAGGCGGCCTGCTTTGAGGCGACCTGTAATGAGCCGGCCGGTAATGAGGAGACACCGCGCGCGCGACGCGGCGCTGCCAAGCTCGCGCGCGAACTGTCAGGGCAGCACGATGGCCGCGCGCAGGGCACGCAACTGCGGTGCCAGCGGCTGCTCGTGTCCCTCGACGAGCAGGCGGTCGAGCAAGCCGCAGGCGTCGGCTTCGCGACCGAGACGGCCGCACATCAGCCGCGCCGCCAGCAGGCCGATCGCCATGCGCTCGCGG
>JBKJMY010000244.1:0-2554 GCA_046596115.1 Arenimonas sp. | reverse complement strand
CGTCCGGCTACGGCGTCAACCTGCCACTGGACCGCGGCTTCACCACTCGCGCGCTGGGGTTTTCGCGCATGCAGATCGCCGCGACCTATGCGCAATTGTCACGCGGCAAGTTCGAGTTGCAGGCGCTCAATGCGCTGGGCCAGGCACTGCTGGACGTACGCCGGTTGGCCTGGGACCTGAGCCTGTTCGCCAGTGCGGAGTTCAACTTCATCAGCTTGCCGGCCGAATACACCACCGGTTCGTCGCTGATGCCGAACAAGCGTAATCCGGACCTGATCGAGTTGCTGCGCGCCAGCTACGTCGTGGTCGCCGGCGCGCGCACCGAGATCGAGCAGTTGCTGTCGCTGCCATCGGGTTATCACCGCGACCTGCAATTCAGCAAGGAGCCGCTGCTGCGCGCATTCGCGCATGGCCTGGATGCGCTCGCCTTGGTGCCGGACCTGCTGGCGCGGATGGAGTGGAAGCCGCAGGTGATGCGCTCGGCCATCGACGATGGCATGTTCGCCACCGACAAGGCGCTGGAGTTGGCCAGGGACGGGGTGCCGTTCCGCGATGCCTACCGCCAGGCGGCCGAGTCGCCGCTGCCGCGCGCGGGCAATGATCCCGACGCCAGTCTGCGCGCGCGTCGCGATGCCGGTTTCGGCGCACTCGATGCGCTGCACGCGCGGCTCGACGCGCTCTAGGCCGCCATGTCACGCCTGATCGTCAACAGTTTTTCCATTTCCGCCGACGGCTTTGGCGCTGGCCCGGATCAGGACGTCCAGAATCCGCTCGGCGTCGGCGGCTTGAGCCTGCACGACTGGGCTTTCGCCACCAACACCTTCCGCGCCATGCACGGGTCGGGTGAGGGCAGCACCGGTATCGATGATGGCTACGCCGCGCGCGGCGTGACCAATATCGGCGCGTGGATCCTGGGCCGGAACATGTTCGGTCCAATCCGCGGTGCATGGTCTGATGAAAGCGGGCCTGATGGAAGTTGGCGCGGCTGGTGGGGCGACGATCCGCCCTATCACAGCCCGGTGTTCGTGCTCACCCATTTCCCGCGCGAGTCGATTGAAATGGCCGGCGGCACGACTTTCCATTTTGTCACCGGTGGAATCGAGGATGCCTTGGCACGGGCGCGCGCAGCGGCAATGGGGCGGGATGTACGCCTTGGCGGCGGCGTTGCGACATTGCGTGAGTTCCTCGAGGCCCGCCTGGTGGACGAGATGCACATCGCCGTCAGTCCGGTACTGCTTGGCCTCGGCGAATCGCTGTGGTGCGGGCTGGACCTGCCCGCGCTGGGTTATGTGCTCTCGGAGTGCGAAACTGGTGAAGGCGCCACCCATCTGGTGATCAGGAGACGTTGATGCGACACATCGAGCGGCATCGGATGCATCGGATCGGCTGGCTGCGCGCCGCGGTACTGGGCGCCAATGACGGCATCGTCTCGACCGCCAGTCTGGTACTTGGTGTTGCCGCCGCGGGTGCGACATCAGCGGCTGTGATGGTCGCCGGCATCGCCGGCCTGGTCGCGGGCGCGATGTCGATGGCCGCAGGCGAATACGTGTCGGTCAGCTCCCAGCGCGATACCGAGCAGGCCGACCTGGAGCGCGAGCGCAAGGAACTGGCCGCCGATCCGGAGCACGAGCACGAGGAAATGGCCGCGATCTACGTCGGGCGCGGACTCGACCCCGAGCTGGCCAGGCAAGTGGCCGTCCAGTTGATGAAACATGATGCTCTCGGTACTCACGCCCGCGACGAACTGGGCATGATCGGCGCGCTGGCGGCGAATCCGGTGCAGGCAGGCATGGCCTCCGCAGCAAGCTTCGCGGTGGGTGCCAGCTTGCCCCTGCTCGCGGCTTGGCTGTCGCCCGATGCCAGTCGTGCCTGGATGGTGGCGGGCAGTTCGCTGGTGTTCCTGGCGGCGCTGGGAGCGATGTCGGCCAAGGCCGGGGGTTCGTCGGTGTGGACCGGGACGCGGCGCGTGTTGTTCTGGGGCGCGCTGGCGATGGCGATTACTGCCGGTGTGGGGGCGTTGTTCGGGGTGGCGGCCTAGTCGCCTATCGACGGACCCGAGGCGAAGCGCGGGTCATACTGCGTCATGCTCCGTTCCGACTGCGCATGCAAAGATCACCATGAAACACAATGGCGCGGCCAGCGCGCCGCACGTTGTTCCATGCAAGGAGTTGACCATGAACAAGCCCACGAAACGCAATCCTTCTGACGCCACAGCGCCGCGGCCGGTTCGCGAGATCGCCGGGGAAGAGAATGATTTTGAACTCTCCCAGCACGATATGCCGATCGACGACCCGGGCGATGCCCAGCGTTCGTCGAAATTGGATGGGGAGGGGGATGGGGAGGAGGAGTTGCGGTGAGGGGTGGATTGTGGAGTGCAGGAGCGGTTTGCTGAACAGGCGCTATGCGTGCGCGGATGGGGGACTTGTAAATCTGCTGTGCTTGGAATGCAAAAAACCGCCTTTCGGCGGTTTTTTTTCATCCAACGATCTTTGGTCGGGGAGACAGGATTCGAACCTGCGACTTCTACGTCCCGAACGTAGCGCTCTACCAGGCT
>JBKJMY010000202.1:0-9605 GCA_046596115.1 Arenimonas sp. | reverse complement strand
CGCCGACCACGGCGCCGATCTGGTTGCGGTTCACGTAGCAATTGCCCACGCGCACGCTGCGCACGATGTGTTGCACGGTGCTGTCGATGCGCGAATGGATGCCCAGGGTCAGGCCGTAGCCAGTGGCATTGATCTCGGCCAGCACCCGGTCCAGGTCGCGGGCTTCGTAGCGGATCACGTGCAGCACCGGGCCAAACACTTCGCGCTGGAGTTGCGACAGGGAATTGAGTTCGTACGCACGCGGCGCGAAGAAACTGCCGTGGTCGCACTGGCTGCCCAGGCGCGACGCCTTGATCAGCCGAGCCTCGCGGTCCATGCGTTCGGCATGCTGCTTGAGGATCTGCAGCGCGTCATCATCGATGACCGGGCCGACATCGGTGGACAGCAGCGCCGGGTCGCCGACCACCAGTTCGTCCATGGCGCCGGACAGCATCGTGACCACGCGGTCGGCGATATCCGATTGCACGAACAGGATGCGCGCGGCCGAGCAGCGCTGGCCGGCGGAATCGAATGCCGCGGTCATCGCATCCTTCACCAGTTGCTCGGGCAGGGCCGACGAATCAGCGATCAATGCGTTTTGTCCACCGGTCTCGGCGATCAGGACGGCAAGCGGCCCACGGCGCGCCGCAAGTGACTTGTTGATCGCCCAGGCAGTTTCTGTGGAGCCGGTGAATACCACGCCTGCAATGCGTGGGTCGGCGGTGATCGCGGCGCCGACGGTGGCGCCATCGCCGGGCAGCAACTGCACGACAGCCTCGGGCACGCCGGCCTCATGCAGCAGCTTCACTGCCAAGTGTGCAATCAGGTTGGTCTGCTCGGCGGGCTTGGCGATGACCGTGTTGCCAGCGGCCAGTGCCGCCGTGACCTGGCCCATGAAAATGGCGAGCGGGAAATTCCACGGGCTGATGCAGGCGAACAGGCCGCGCCCGTGCAATTGCAATTCATTGGATTCACCGGTCGGGCCCGGCAGTTGCTCGGGCTGGCCGAACAGCTTGCGCGCCTGCTGCGCGTAGTAACGGCAGAAATCCACCGCCTCACGCACTTCCGATACCGAAGCAGAAATGGACTTGCCCGCTTCCTTCACGCACAGCGCAATCAGTTCGGGCATGCGCGCTTGCATCAGGTCGGCGGCATGCTCGAGTAACTTGGCGCGCGAGGCCGCTGGCGTGGCGTCCCAAGCCTGGTATGCCGCAAGGCCGTTGCTGATCGCGCGCTCGACCTGGGCGGGCGTTGCCGCCTGCCACTGGCCGACGGTTTCGCGGCGGTCTGCGGGATTGGTGACGGTCGTGGTTTCGCCACCGCCCGGCGCACCCGGCACCAGTGGCGCGGCACGCCAGGGCCGGATTGCGGCGGAAATACGGTTGGCGAGCTCCGCCAGCTCCTGCTCGTTGGCGAGATTGAAGCCCATGGAGTTCTTCCTGTCTGGAAAGATGCCGGATGGCGGCGGGATGTTCGGATGCGGCTTGTCCGCGAATGCTTCGACCGTCGCCACAGGATCGGCGACCAAAGTCGCAGGTGGCAGACTGGCGTCGGTGATGCGGTTGACGAAACTCGAGTTCGCGCCATTTTCGAGCAATCGGCGCACCAGGTATGGCAACAGGTCCTCGTGCGAACCGACGGGCGCATAGACACGGCACGGCACGCGCAACTTGTCGGCACCGATCGTCTCGGCATACAGGTGCTCGCCCATGCCATGCAGTCGCTGATATTCGAACGCCCTGCCCTGTGCCATCTGGTGGATCACCGCGATCGTCTGCGCGTTATGCGTGGCGAACATGGGATACAGCGCGTCGGTTGCATCGAGCATGCGCCGGGCGCAGGCCAGGTAGCTCACGTCGGTGTTCGGCTTGCGGGTGAAGACCGGATAGCCGGCCAACCCTTCCATTTGCGCCTTCTTGATTTCGGAATCCCAGTACGCACCCTTCACCAGGCGCACCGGGATGCGGCGCCCGGTGCGTCGCGCCAGGTCGATGATGAAGTCGAGCACGTAAGGCGCACGCTTCTGGTAGGCCTGCACGGCAAGCCCATAACCTTCCCATCCGGCGAGCGATTCGTCGCAATAGGCTGCGGCGATGACATCGAGCGACAGGTCGAGCCGCTCGCTTTCCTCCGCATCAATGGTGAAGCCGATGCCCTGCGCCTTGGCCAGCTGCGCCAGCAAGACAATCCGCGGCACCAATTCATTGAGCACGCGCTCTCGTTTATTGAACTCGTAGCGTGGGTGCAGGGCCGACAGCTTCACCGAGATCGACGGCGCCGCAAACACATCGGGGTATGGGCCGCCGCTGCCAATCGCCAGGATCGCCAGGCGGTAGGCCTCGAGGTAGCGCGCGGCATCGTGCGCGGTGAACGCGCCTTCGCCGAGCATGTCGAAGGAATAGCGGTACGACGCGTTCTCGCCCTTGCGCGAACGTTCCAGCGCCTCTTGGATTGTGCGCCCCATCACGAATTGGTGGCCCATGATGCGCATGGCCTGGCGCACGGCCAGGCGAATGGCCGGCTCGCCGATCCGGCCGACCATGCGCCGGAAGGCGCCGCCAACGTCGAGCTGTGTCGCGTCGGCAAGGGTGACGAGGCGACCGGTCAGCATCAGGCCCCAGGTCGATGCGTTGACCAGGGTGGAGCTGGAGCGGCCCAGGTGGGCATCCCAGTCGGCGTCGCCCAGCTTGTCGCGGATCAGCTTGTTGGCCGTGTCCTGGTCGGGAATGCGCAGCAGCGCCTCGGCCACGCACATCAGCAGCACGCCTTCCTCGGAGCTGAGGTCGTACTCACGCATGAAGGCCTCGACCATGGCCGGATCCGCCGCGCGCACGCGCGTTCGCTCGACCAGACCGATGGCGATGGCCTGGACGGCGGCCTGCTCGGCAGCTGGAAGCCGTGCCAGCGGCAGCAACTCGGCCAGATGCCCGGATTCGTCGCGCAGGTAGGCGTCGGTGATGCGTTGGCGCAGCGGCGACCGGCTGGCCGGGAGTTCGGGGATGATGATCGGCGTCACGGAAAGTCCGACGGCAGGCGGCGCGGCGCGCGGCGAGGATGCAATTCTAGTCGCCGCGGAGGGCGACGAGAAGCACGACCTTGATCGTGTTGGAAATGTGAAGACCGACGGCGGCACGCGGCAACAGATAGTTTGGCTTGCCGCCGCCCAGCCCGGGCGCGTAAAATTCCGCTGTTCCCCGGCGTCGATTTACGCGGGCCGCGGCAGGCACCGCCGGCGGCCTCCCGACGCCTGCGGCATCGCCATTGCACTTCCATCCAGGCGGCGGGCGGACCCGGCGCCAAGCAGAATCACTTTCGAGGTTGAACCCGATGAACGCAGTGACGAATGCCCCCCGCCGACGTCCCGGCAGCCAGGCCCTGATTCGCGTGGCGCAGTCCGCCACGGCCACGCTTGCACTGGTCGCCACCGCAGCAGGGGCCGTGAGCTCGCATAGCAGCACCGATCCGGTGCGCTGGCAGCTCAACATGACCCCGGGCGTAACCGCCACCTCGCACAATGCCTACGACGCACACATGATGATGTTGTGGATCTGCGTGGTCATCGGCATTTTTGTGTTCGGCGCCATGGCCTATGCCATGTTCACCTTCCGCCGTTCGCGTGGCGCGGTGCCCGATACCACCTTCACCCACAGCACCGTCCTCGAGGCAATCTGGACCGTGGTCCCGATCGTCATCCTGGTCGGCTCGGCGATCCCGGCCACCCGCATGGTGATCGCGCAGTACGGCGCCGACCATGACGCGACGCCAGCGGAAATGACCATCAAGATCACTGGCTACCAGTGGATGTGGCGCTACGAATACATCGACCAAGGCGTGGACTTCATCAGCCGCCTCGACCGCGAATCGGACGCCCTGCGGCAGAATTCTGCCGCAACCCAGGCCCAGATCGAGGGCAAGTCGCACTACCTGCGCGACGTCGACAATCCGCTGGTGCTGCCGGCCGACACCCGCGTGCGCTTCGTCATCACCGGCGACGACGTGATCCATGCCTGGTGGGTTCCTGCCCTGGGCTGGAAGCAGGACGCAATTCCCGGCATGGTCAACGAGGCCTGGACCAATGTGCACGAACCCGGCACGTACCGCGGCGTGTGTGCCGAGCTGTGCGGCAAAGACCATGGCTTCATGCCGATCGTGGTAAAGGTTCTGCCGAAGGCGGAGTACAAAGTCTGGTTGGCCGCGCAGAAGCCTGCGCCGCAACCGGTCGCTGCGCCCACCGCTCCGGCTGCAACACCGGCTGCTGATGGCGCCACTCCCGCAGCAGTCCAAGCCAACGACGCACCGGCCAACGACGCACCGGCCAGCGCCGCACCGGCGGCGACCGCGCCGGTCGCGGCCGCCTGACCCGTCGCCAACGCACCGAACGACACCGACCGAATCCGAAGAAGGCTCAGCGACATGACCGACCACGCAATCCACGATGACCATGGCGACCACGGCCCTGCCCAGTCCTTCTTCCAGCGCTGGTTCAACTCGACCAACCACAAGGACATCGGGACGCTGTACTTGCTGTTCTCGCTGTTGATGTTCTTCATCGGCGGCTCGATGGCGATGCTGATCCGCCTGGAGCTGTTCCAGCCGGGCCTGCAATACCTGTCCCCCGAGTTCTTCAATCAGATGACCACCACGCACGCACTGGTGATGATCTTCGGCGCGATCATGCCGGCCTTCGTCGGCCTGGCCAACTGGATGGTGCCGATGATGATCGGCGCGCCGGACATGGCGCTGCCGCGCATGAACAACTGGTCGTTCTGGCTGCTGCCCTTCGCCTTCACGTTGCTGTTGACGCCGTTGATCCTGCAGGGCTTCGGCATCGGTGGCGGCGGCCCGGCCGGCGGCTGGACGATGTATCCGCCGCTGGTATTGCAGGGCGGCAACTTCACCGCGTTCATGATCTTTGCCGTGCACCTGATGGGCATCAGCTCGATCATGGGCGCGATCAACATCATCGCCACCATCCTCAACATGCGCGCCCCGGGCGTGGACCTGCTGAAGATGCCGGTGTTCGTCTGGTCCTGGCTGATCACCGCCTTCCTGTTGATCGCGGTGATGCCGGTGCTGGCCGGCGCGGTGACCATGCTGCTCACCGACAAGTTCTTCGGCACCTCGTTCTTCAACGCGGCCGGTGGCGGCGACCCGGTGATGTTCCAGCACATCTTCTGGTTCTTCGGGCATCCCGAGGTGTACATCATGATCCTGCCGGCGTTCGGCATCGTGTCGGAGATCATCCCGACCTTCGCCCGCAAGCCGCTGTTCGGCTACCAGGCGATGATCTACGCCGTGGCCTCGATCGCGTTCCTGAGCTTCATCGTCTGGGCGCACCACATGTTCACGGTTGGCCTGCCGCTGGGCGGCGAGCTGTACTTCATGTACGCCACGATGCTGATCGCCATCCCCACCGGCGTGAAGGTGTTCAACTGGGTCACCACGATGTGGCGCGGCTCGATGACGTTCGAGACGCCGATGCTGTTCGCGCTCGGCTTCGTCATCATGTTCACCATCGGCGGCTTCTCGGGCCTGATGCTGGCCATCGTGCCGGCCGATTTCCAGTACCACGACACCTACTTCGTGGTAGCGCACTTCCACTACGTGCTGGTGACCGGCGCCATCTTCGGCATCATGGCCGGCGTGTACTACTGGCTGCCGAAGTGGACCGGCCACATGTACAACGAGTCGCTGGGCAAGTGGCACTTCTGGCTGAGCACGTTCTTCGTCAACCTGTTGTTCTTCCCGCAGCACTTCCTGGGCCTGGCGGGCATGCAGCGCCGCGTGCCGGACTACAACCCGGCGTTTGCCGACTTCAACATGTACTCGTCGATCGGCGGCTTCGCGTTTGGCCTGAGCCAGTTGCTGTTCGTGTACATCGTCTGGCAGGCCGCCCGTGGCGGCGTCAAGGCGAAAGATCGGGTCTGGGAAAATGCACTTGGCCTGGAGTGGACGGTCGCCTCGCCGGCGCCGCACCACACCTTCACCACGCCGCCGGTCATCCGTGAGGGCGACCTGGCCCACGGCGACATCACGCACTGAGTCCCCGGCTCCCCGGTTCGCCGGGGAGCCCACGTCTGGATGGCCATGACCACACCGAATTCCGCACCGACCTCCGAGTCCCGCCGCGCGGCCGTCCGCCGCACGGCCTGGGTGCTTGCGGCTATCGCCCTGCTGTCGTACGGGGTCTTCCTGTACTCGGCGATGGCGCCGAAGTGACTCCCGAGCTCGCCGCCACGCTAAAGCGCATCGCGCTGGTCTCGGCCGGCTCGTTCATCTTCGCGTTCTCGTTGGTGCCGCTTTACAACGTGGCCTGCGAAAAAGTGCTCGGCATCAAACTCGAACGCGGCGCCACCGGAGCCGCTGAAGTGGCGGCCAGCACGGTCGACAAAAACCGTACTGTTCGTATCCAGTTCGACGGCACCGTCAATTCGAAGCTGCCCTGGGCGTTCGCGCCCAAGCAGTTCGAGATGGACGTACACCCGGGCCAGCAGTACGAGGCCCTGTACGTCGCCCGCAATCTCGGCCGCGAGGACCTGGTCGGCAACGCCGCCCCGTCGATCGCCCCGAACAACGCCTCGGGCTTCTTCGGCAAGACCGAATGTTTCTGTTTCACCCAGCAATTGCTCAAGGCGGGCGAAGAACGGCTGATGCCGGTGCGCTTCATCGTCAACCCGGCGCTGCCGGCCGACGTCAGCACGATCACTCTGTCTTATACTTTCTATCTCAACGACACGGCCACGGCGCAGCTGCACGCGCCGGCGGCGCCGGTTGCAGCGGCCATCCCGGCGCTCTGACCCCAAGACTTCAGGAATCGGGCAATCCCCATGGCACAGACCCACGACGACGCAACCGCTTATTACGTCCCCCACCATAGCCCGTGGCCGTTTGCCGGCTCGATCGCGCTGTTCACGATGATGGTCGGCGTGGCGAACTGGATGAATGGCCATGACTGGGGCCAGACGGTGTTTTTCGCCGGCGTCGTGATGGTGCTGCTGGTGCTCGGCCGCTGGTTCGGCGACGTCATCGGCGAATCGCTGCAGGGCCGCTACAACGAGCAGGTCGACGCGTCGTTCCGTATGGGAATGATGTGGTTCATTTTCTCGGAAGTGATGTTTTTCGCCGCGTTCTTCGGCGCCCTGTTTTACGCCCGCACCTTCGCGCTGCCGTGGCTGTCGGGCATCGGCGACGGCGCGCTGACCAACGAATTCCTGTATCCGGGGTACACCGCCGGCTGGCCGGCGAACGGCCCAGGCGACATCGGCGGCGCGTACGAAACGATCCCGGCCTGGGGCCTGCCGCTGCTCAACACGCTGATCCTGCTGACCTCGGGCGTGACCATCACGATCGCGCACCATGCGCTCAAGGCCAACAATCGCCGCTCGCTGCTGGTCTGGCTAGGCGCAACCGTGCTGCTGGGTGCGGCGTTCCTGTACTTCCAAGCCACGGAATACCACGAGGCCTACACCGAGTTGAACCTGACCCTGGGCTCGGGCATTTACGGCTCCACGTTTTTCATGCTGACCGGCTTCCACGGCATGCACGTCACGCTGGGCGCGATCATGCTGGCGGTAATCTGGCTGCGCTGCGCGCGCGGGCACTTCAGCCGCGACCATCACTTCGCGTTTGAGGCCGTGGCTTGGTACTGGCATTTCGTCGACGTGGTATGGCTGGGCCTGTTCCTGTTCGTCTACGTGCTCTGAGGCCAACCGCGCGCGGTTCGCGCGCTGATACACCATACAAAAGGCCGGCAATGCCGGCCTTTTGTTTCGGGGCTCTGGAAGGATCGATTACTTGGGAGCGGGGTCGCAAGACCGGGATCGTGGGAGCGGGCATGACCGCGGCGCTGTCGATGGCCATGGCAAGATTCATCGCGGTCATGCCCGCTCCCACCTGCCCGTTCCGACACGCTGCGCCGACATGAATTCAGTGATAAATGCCGTGCGGTTTGATCACCCCGGTGTAGATGCCTAGTGCAACAAGCAAGATCAAAGTGACCGACAAACCGATACGCCAAGTCAGCGATTTCACCGTGCGATCGGTCGTGCCTTTGTCGACCATCATGTAATACAGCCCCGCTCCCAGGTTCCAGACGATCACGACCAGGAAAACGATGATCAGCAACTTTTGCATGTCGGCACACCCCTTCGGACTGGCACCATTATCGACGAAGCGGGGCAAGGTCTGATGAGGACGCGCCTGCTCGCCGGGTGGGGGCTCGCGCTCGCCGTCGCCGCGGGCCTGGCTGGCCTCGGACGCTGGCAAACGCAGCGCGCGCAGGAAAAGGAGGCGATGCTCGACGCCGTTGCCACGACCCTGGCCGAGCGCCGACCGACGCCGCTGGCGGGCCTCTCTCGCAGTCCCGGCGCCGGCTACGACTGGGCTCTGGGCTCCGGCGAATTTATCGCCGCACCGGCCCTGCTGCTCGACAACCAGCGTCGCGGCGATGCCGTGGGCGTGCGCGAATACCGCTTGTTCCGGCCCACCGGCGGCCGCATCACGCTGGTCGACCTCGGCTGGCGCCCGATGCGCGGGGATCGCGTATTGCCGACGCCGCAAGTGCTGCCGACCCAGGCCACCCTGCGCGGCCTGCTGGCTCCGCCGCCGGCCAGCGGCATCGCGCTGGGTCCGGCCTGGGTGGAATCGGCCCGCGACCGCTGGCTGCTGATGCGTATCGACATTCCGGCGCTGTCAAAAGCGCTGAAGCTCGACCTCGGCCCGCGCGTGCTGCGCCTTGATCCGGAAATAAAGATCGGCTCGGTACGCGATCTCGACATCCTGCCCAATACACTGACGCCCGAACGCCATCGCGGCTACGCGCTGCAGTGGTACAGCCTGTCGGTGGCCGTCCTGGTCATCGCCCTCGTCCTCACGGTCCGAATTAAACGCCCATGACTGCCGCTGCCCCGTCCAAACTCCGCTCGCGCCTGATCCTGCTGCTGATTGTCACGATGTTTTTCGGTTCGTTCGGCATCGCGGCATTTTTGCGCTTCACCGGCTGGAAACCGGCCGGCAGCAAGAACTTCGGCGAGCTGCTGCAACCGGCCCGGGACCTCAGTGCCATCAAGCTCACCCGCGCCGACGGCCGCGCCTATACCTGGGCGCCGAATGAAGAACGCTGGCAGGTGGTGTTCGTTGCGCCCAAGGACTGCGGCGCGCCCTGCGTGAGGATGATGGATAACCTGCACCGCGTGTGGATCGCGCAGGGACGCCAGGCGTCGCGCGTCGACGTGTTGTGGTTCGGCGAGCTACCGGCCGGTGGCGCGACCTTCCGCACCGTGGTGCCGATGGCTGCCAATCCCGACTTCATCGCCGCCCTGCCCGAGGCCTCGCGTCCGGACGCACTGCCGGTGTATCTGGTCGATCCGGGTGGGTTCCTCGCGATGCGCTACCGCCCGGGCTTCGATCCGAACGGCCTGCGCAAAGACCTGTCGCGCCTGCTGAAATAAACTGTTGCCCTGGCTGTTCCCGGAAAACCCATGAATCTGCTGCCGTCCCGCCATTTCCATCGCCTCGCCTGGATCGCCGTCTTGCTGGCGTTCGGCATCGTCGTCTTTGGCGCGTTTGTGCGCCTGTCCAACGCCGGCTTGAGCTGCCCGGACTGGCCCACCTGTTACGGTCGCGCA
>JBKJMY010000194.1:0-5498 GCA_046596115.1 Arenimonas sp. | reverse complement strand
CCTGCCTGGCGCTGGCTGACGGGACTACGGTTGGACCCGCCAATGTCTTTCAGGCTGGCGTGGCCGCCGGCACCAATTTCCGCGCAGCCGGTACTCGCACGGTCGGTTTCCGCTTCCAGAACGAAGCGACCGGTGTCGTCAATTACGGCTACGCGAACATCACCAACAGCGCGGGTGCTGGTACGAGTCTGGGGTTTCCGGCAACCATCGTGCGCTATGTTTACGAGAATGCTGGCATCGCGATCGTGGTCGCACCGGCTGGTCCGCCTCCGGGCGCAGATCTGGTGCTGACCCAGAGCAACAACGCTGCGGGCAACGCGCTGCTGATCGGCAACACGTTTCAGAAAACGCTTACGGTGAGAAACAATGGTCCGTCGGCGGCAACTGGCATTACCGTCACCGACACGTTGCCTGCGCAGTTGACCTTTGTCAGCAGCACCTGCGGCGCCACCGCTGCCGGTCAGGTCGTGACCTACACGATTGCGACTCTGGCGAGTGCCGCGGTCAACAACTGCGTGCTGACTCTCCGCATCACCGCGCCAGGCACCATCGTCAACACGGCGGCGATCACCGCGTCGGCTCCGACCGATCCGAATCTGGTCAACAACACCACCACGGCGCAGATCGGCGCACCGGGCGGCGGCGTTGCCCAGACCGCGGTACCGGCCCTGGATCGCAACATGGTGCTGGTGCTGCTCGGCCTGGTATCCGTGCTCGGCATGCTGGCGCTGCGTCAGCGTCAAGGCTAATCCCGACGTTCTGGCAGCGAGCCCCGCTCGCTGCCAAAGTTGTTGCACGACAACGCCCGCCTCGCGCGGGCGTTGTCTTTTGTCCACCCTGCGAAAGCGCTCAGCACGGAATTTTGTGGCGGCTGACTGACGCAAACTGTCCCGGGAACTTCATGCCCAACTTGTTCCACATCCGTGAAATCGCTGTTAGCGTGCGCGGCGGCGGCTTTCGGCCCTGACCCCAACCGCACGTCACCTGCGATCCGATTGGCGGTCTCGTGCAAATCCTGTGCATCGAGCGCAACGCCATGGGCGCGGTCAAGGCCATCAACGCCTCGCGCATGGCGTTGCGCGGTGATGGAAAGCATAAAGTGTCGCTCGACAAGGTCATCCGCACCATGCGTGACACCGGCCGCGACATGCAGGACAAATACAAGGAAACCTCGCGCGGCGGCCTCGCAGTCAACGTCATTGAGTGCTGATTAGAGTTTCGAGACGCCAGGCAATCGAAGTCGCTTGCCAAACTTTCACACGACCTTTAGGATTGGAACGTTGTTAAGCTTGTGTTATGGGCGCGTCGCGCTTCCTCACCTCCCGGCCACTTCCGCTTGAGGCAATAAAACCATGAATTCGAAGAAGTTCGTACTTGCGTCCTTGCTCGCGTTTGCCACCGGTTCGGCGTTCGCGGCCAAGGGCGATACAGCCCCGCTCCTGCAAGGCGTCGGGGGAGGCGTGGTGCCGGACGGCACGCCAACTCTTACCTTCAACACCAGCATTGCGCCCAACGACACCACCACACTGTGCCCCGCTGGCGCTGGTCAACCGGCTGTTGGCGAGCCGGTGATTACGCTCAACCTCGGTCCGAATGCCGTGGTGACCGGTATTGGCTGGAGCACCACGCAGTCGGCGTTTGGAGCGAGCTGGTACAGTGAGATGGTCGTGCGCTTTTACAACGCGGGTGGCGGGTTAATCAATCTGAGACCCGGAAACGGTCAGGACATCGCGGGTGGTCCAAGGCTCTTCACCGGCGGCCCCATCGATCTCACGGACAATATGCTGCCGAATATTGCGTTGGGACCGACCGGTATTCTGCGGCTGGGCCTCTGCGAATCGTTTCTCGATGGCGCGAACCCGGATGGGCGATTCACTGTACCTTCCACAATCACGATCCAGTGCAACACCTGCGTCGATCCGAGCGGGCCACCCCCGGGCGCGGACCTTGCCCTTACCCAGAGCAACAACGCTGCCGGCAACGCGCTGCTGATCGGCAATACCTTCCAGAAAACGCTGACCGTGAGAAACAATGGTCCGTCGGCGGCGACTGCAATCACCGTCACCGACACGTTGCCAGCGCAGCTGGCGTTTGTCAGCAGCACCTGCGGCGCCACGGCTGTCGGTCAGGTCGTGACCTACACGATTCCGACGCTGGCGAATGCCGCAGTGAACAGCTGCGTGCTGACCCTCCGCATCACCGCGCCGGGCACCATCGTCAACACGGCGGCGATCACGGCTTCGACGCCGGCCGATCCGACCCCGGCCAACAACACCACCACGGCGCAGATCGGCGCACCGGGCGGCGGCGTTGCGCAGACTGCTGTACCGGCGCTCGATCGCAACATGGTGCTGGTGCTGCTCGGCCTGGTATCCGTGCTCGGCGTGCTGGCGCTGCGTCAACGTCAGGTCTAAGCCGGCTAAAACATGAGGGCGCCCAGAGCGCCGCTCATGCTTTCGTTTCACGACAACGCCCGCCTCGCGCGGGCGTTGTTTTTTGTGCATTCGATTGGCGCGCAGCGGGCGCCGCTATGATGCGCGCCCGCTTGCTGTCGTCGATTCCCGATTCATGTCCGCACATCTGACCGAAACCGCGCGCCGTCGCACCTTTGCGATCGTCTCGCACCCGGACGCGGGCAAGACCACGCTGACCGAAAAGCTGCTGCTGTTCGGTGGCGCGATCCAGATGGCCGGATCGGTGAAATCGCGCAAGGCCGCCCGCCACGCCACCTCTGACTGGATGGCGATGGAGAAGGAGCGCGGAATTTCCGTCACCTCCTCGGTGATGCAATTCCCCTACGAGGGCCGCATCATCAACCTGCTCGACACCCCCGGGCATGCCGATTTTTCCGAAGACACCTACCGCGTGCTGACCGCCGTGGACAGCGCGCTGATGGTGATCGACTGCGCCAAGGGCGTGGAGGAACGCACCATCAAGCTGATGGAAGTCTGCCGGCTGCGCGACACGCCGATCATGACCTTCATCAACAAGCTCGACCGCGAAGGCCGCTCGCCGATCGACCTGCTCGACGAAGTCGAAAGCGTGCTCGGCATCCAATGCGCGCCGATCCTGTGGCCTGTCGGCATGGGTTCGCGACTGAAGGGCGTGGTGCACCTGCTCACCGGCGAAATCCATCTGTTCGAGCCGGGGCGCAATTTCACCCGCCAGGATTCCACCATCTTCCAGTCGCTCGACGACCCGCAGCTGGAGGCGCGCATCGGCGCCGACATGCTGAGCGAGCTGCGCGAAGAACTGGAGCTGGTCAAGGGTGCCTCGCATCCGTTCTCCCGGGAAGACTACCTGGCCGGCAAGCAGACGCCGGTGTTCTTCGGTTCGGCAGTGAACAACTTCGGCGTACAACTGCTGCTCGACTTCTTCGTCGAACATGCACCCTCGCCGCTTCCGCGCGCCACCACCTCGCGCGCGATCGATCCCGAGGAAGAAGCTTTCAGCGGCTTCGTATTCAAGATCCAGGCCAACATGGATCCCATGCACAGGGATCGCGTCGCCTTCCTGCGCGTGTGCTCGGGCAAGTTCGAGGCAGGCATGAAGGCCTTCCACGTGCGTAGCGGCAAGGACCAGAAGCTTGCCAATGCGCTCACCTTCATGGCCAGCGACCGCGAGCATGTCGAGACCGCCTACCCCGGCGATGTCATCGGCCTGCATAACCACGGGACGATTTCGATTGGAGACTCCTTCACCTCCGGTGAAGCGCTCTCCTTCACCGGCATCCCGAACTTCGCACCCGAGCTGTTCCGGCGCGCGCGCCTGCGCGATCCGCTCAAGCTCAAGCAGTTGCAAAAGGGCCTGGCGCAGCTGTCCGAGGAAGGCGCCACCCAGTTCTTTCGCCCGTTGATGAGCAATGACCTGATATTGGGCGCGGTCGGCACACTGCAGTTCGACGTGGTGGCCTATCGGTTGAAGGACGAGTACAGCGTGGACTCCAGCTTCGAACCGGTGACCGTGGCGATCGCCCGCTGGGTGCGCGGCCCGGCCAAGAAACTCGAGGAGTTCCGCGAAAAGGCGGCGCTGAACCTGTCCATCGATGCGGCCGGCGAACTGGTTTACCTGGCACCGACGCGGATCAACCTGCAGCTGACCATCGAGCGCTGGCCCGAGCTGGAATTTGCTGCCACGCGCGAGCATGCGCAAGCGCTTGCCACTGGCTGACGCGGCTCAGCCGGTGAGTGGCAGCCGGGGCTCCATCACCCGATCCAATGGACTCAATACGCCGTGCCCACCGCGGTTCAGGACGTGGGTGTAGATCTGCGTCGTGGTGACATCCCTGTGTCCCAACAACTCCTGCACCGTGCGGATGTCGTATCCGTTCTCGAGCAGGTGGGTGGCGAAACTGTGACGCAGTGTGTGGCAGCTGGCAGGCTTGGTAATGCCGGCCGCATGCACGGCAGTCTTGACCGCGCACTGCAGGACTTTTTCATCCAGGTGGTGCCGGCGCACGGTTCCATCGGCCGGATCAACGCAGCGCTTTGATGCCGGAAACAGATACTGCCAACCCAACTCCCGGCCTGCGTTCGGATACTTGCGTGCCAGCCGGTATGGCAACCAGACGTTACCAAAGCCTTCGCGCAAATCCCGTTGGTGCACGACCCTGGCCGCATCGCGCTGGCGCTCGAGTGGCTCGCGCAATTTCCCCGGCAGCATGGTGTGGCGATCGCGGCCACCCTTGCCGTCCCGCACCGTGATCTCGTTCCGCCCGAAGTCCACATCCTTGATGCGCAGGCGCAGGCATTCCATCAGCCGCATTCCAGTGCCGTAGAGCATGCTGCCCATCAGCCACTCCCGCCCGCTGAGTTGTTGCAGCAAGCGCGATACCTCAGGCACTGACAGGACCACCGGCACGCGCTGGCGCGGCTTGGCCCGCACCACATTCTCCATCCACGGCAGCTTGACCCCAAGCACCTCCTGGTAAAGGAACAACAGCGCCGCCAGGGCCTGGGACTGGGTGCTTGGCGCGACCTTGTCATGGGTAGCCAATCGGGTCAGGAACGCCTCGACCACCACCCCGTCAAATTCCCGCGGGTGCCGCTTGCCGTTGGCCAGGATGAACCGCTTGATCCAGTACAGGTAAGCCTGTTCGGTGCGGAAGCTGTAGTGTTTGACACGTAATCGTCCGCGAACCTGGACGAACAGGCGGGGTTCGCCCGCAGCACCCACCTCCACATTAATTGGTGCGGTGTCACCCCGTTCCGTAGGGTCATCCGACATGGCGGGGTCCACTGTGTGTCTAAATCAGACTTTAGCGATTGCGCCGCCCGCGACCAGTCGGCCAAATGATTGATCTGGCGTAGGATTTTTCTTGACGGCAGCAGTGCGACGTCGTATTCAGTCTTCTTACACCCCACTTTGGGGCCGAAAAGTTGTTATACCGCCTAAAGGGAGCGCGTTAACCCATGTCGCGAACTGTATTGATAACCGGAGCAAGCGGCCGTATCGGCTCCGCCTTGACCACGCATCTCGATGCTTTTGGCGGAGAATCC
>JBKJMY010000191.1:0-4885 GCA_046596115.1 Arenimonas sp. | reverse complement strand
CGGGCGACTCCATGATGACGTCGTCGGCGACCACTTCCCATCGACGGTAGGTTTCGTATTCGCCACTCTTGGGATCGATGGCCACGCGGATATCCACTTCCTGGTCGTGGTAGCGCTTCTTGGCGGCGGACGCCAGCGCGGCTTCCATCGCCTCGATGATGACTTCGCGCGGCACGCCTTTTTCATTGGCGACCGCATCCATGACCAGCAACAATTCCTTGCTCATTTCACTCGCTCCGTGGGGACGCTCGCGCGCCCTCAAGACTAGTCAGATGCTTCGGTTTCCCCGTCCACGGCGGCTGCCGCATCGGGTTTGCGTTTGTTGCGTTGCCCGCCGGGCTTCGGCACCACGGCCAGCCCGAGGGCGACCAGGTCCGGCACCAGGCGTGCCTTGTCGATGTTGTCGTGGTTGATGCTGAACTCGCCGGTGTCATCGGCCATCACGATGCTGTCGCCCGCTGCGGACACGATGCGGCCAGTGAAGCGACGGCGTCCGTCCTTGGGAAGGCGGAGTTGCACCTTGGCCTGCTCGCCGACCCAGCGTCCAAACTGCGCCACCGAAAACAGTGGCCGGTCGATGCCGGGCGAAGACACTTCCAGCGTGTACTCGCTGCTGATGGGATCCTCGACGTCTAGCAGCGCGGACACTTCGCGACTGGCCGCTTCGCAATCCTCGACGCCAACGTGCCGGCCCTCGACATCGATATACAGGCGCAGCAGCGCACTCGCGCCCGAGGGCACGAACTCCACACCCAGCAATTCCAGGCCCAGCGACGCAACCGTCGGGGCCAGCAATGCCTGGATATCGTCTGCTTTTCCTGCCATGTGTCCTGCGTTTTTCCTTGCCGTGGCAGCACCGGGGCGCCGCGAAATCACAAACCTTTGAGAACAAAAAAGGGCCGTGAGGCCCTTTTCCGGTACAACCAAGTTCCGGTGTCGGGACGGCTGGGCCGTCGACGACAAGACCGGGCGATACCGATGCGTTGGCATTGCCTTGAAACTGGTAGCGGGGGCAGGATTTGAACCTGCGACCTTCGGGTTATGAGCCCGACGAGCTGCCAGACTGCTCCACCCCGCAGCAGTGGAGCGCGATTATAGGCGCTTGCGCCGAGTGCGCGCAAGCCAACGCAATCTTTGTGGGAGGGCCTTCAGGCCCGATTTACTCCCGACCGCGCCGAAACCGACCGATTACGCCGGAAAAGCAGCCTGGCACCAGTGCAGCAGCGGCTGGGCGAAGATTCCCAGCAGCAACAGCGCCACCGCATTGACCGCGAACGCCGCGCGCAAGTGGCCGTCGGGATGGATCTGCGGCGGGTCGCCCTCGGCTTCCTCGAAGAACATGGCCCGGATCACCCGCAAATAGTAGAACGCACCGACCACCGCGGCCACCACCGACAGCACGGCCAACCAGGTCATGCCCGCGTCCAGCGCAGCCCCAATGACCACCAGCTTGGACCAGAAGCCCAGGAACGGCGGCACGCCGGCCAGCGAGGCCATGATGAACAACACCAGCAGCGCGTACCACGGCTGGGTCTTCCACAGTCCTCGGAAGTCGGCGATGTTGTCGGCATCGAAGCCGCGGCGCGACAGCAGCATGATCGCGGCGAAACCGGCGGCACCCATCAGGGCGTAGCTGATGGCGTAGAACATCGCCGCGGCGTAGCCCAGCGGCGTGGCATTGGCCAGACCCATGAACAGGAAGCCGACGTGGGAGATGGTCGAATAGGCCAGCAGCCGCTTGAAATTGGTCTGCGCCAACGCGAATACATTGCCCACGATCAGGGACGCTGCCGCCAACCAAGCCAGCATCACACGCCATTCGACGTCCAGCGGACCCACGCCCGCCTCAAGCAGGCGGTAGGCCATGCCGAAATAGGCCAGCTTGGGCACCGAGCCGATGAAGGCCGTGATCGCGGTCGGGGCGCCTTGATAAACATCAGGCAGCCACATATGGAACGGCGCGGCACCAAACTTGAAGGCGATCCCGACCAGCATGAACACCATGCCCAGGCCCAGCAGCAGGCCATTGCCCTGCCCCATCGGCAGCGCGCCGGCGGCGGCGTAGATCTGGTCCAGCTGCAGGCTGCCGGTGGCGCCGTAGACCATGGACATGCCGTACAGCAGCAGGCCCGAGGCCATCGAACCGAGGATGAAGTATTTCATCGCCGCTTCGGAGGCGACTGGATTGTCGCGATCCATCGCGACCAGGCCATAGCTGCTCAGGGCAAGAAGTTCAAGCCCGAGGTACAGGGTGACCAGGCTGCCGGACGACACCATCAGCATCATGCCCAGCAGCGCAAACAGCACCAGCGCGTAGAACTCGCCCTTGAACAGGTTGCGATCCTGCAGGAACGGCTTGGCGTAGATGAGCACCAGGGCGGTGATGCCGTACATCGCCATCTTGAGCACATCGGAGGCCACGTCGCGCACGAACATGCCACTGAATGCCATCCGCTCGACCACCGCCATGTCGCGCACGGTGAGCACGGCGGCCGCCGCCAGGATCAGCAAGGCCAGAAAGTGGGTCAGCCCGCGGCGGGCCGGCGACAGGAACAGGTCGATCATCAGCAGGGCAAAGGCCGCGCCGCAGACGAACAGTTCCGGCACCAGGGTCTGGAGGTCGGCGGGCGGGACGATGGCGGGGAGCATGGGTCGTCGTTCCTCAGAGCTTGCTGGTGCCGAGCTGGCTGACCAGCTGGATGATGGGCGCGTCCATCAGGTCGGTCAGCGGCTTGGGGTAGACGCCCAGGGCCAGCACGCCAATGGCGAACAGCCCCAGCACCCAGGCTTCGCGGGCATTGATGTCGGTGAGTTCGGCGACGTGGGCGTTGGCCACCTTGCCAAACACCACGCGCTTCACCATCCACAGGGTGTAGGCGGCGCCCAGTATCAGGGTGGTGGCAGCGCCGAACGCCAGCAGCGGCTGCGACTGGAACGCGGCCAGCACGATCATGAACTCGCCGACGAAACCCGAGGTTCCCGGCAGGCCGGCATTGGCCATCGCGAAAAAGACAAAGAGGGCGGCGAACCAGGGCATGGTGTTCACCACGCCGCCGTAATCCTTGATCATGCGGCTGTGCATGCGGTCGTACAGCACGCCGACGCAGGAAAACATCGCGCCCGACACGAAGCCGTGCGAAATCATCTGCACCATCGCGCCCTGCAGGCCCAGGCGCGCGGCATCGGTATTACCGAAATCGGCGCGCACCAGCGAAAAGGCAATGAATGTGCCCAAGGTGACGAAACCCATGTGCGCGATTGACGAATAGGCGATCAGCTTCTTCATGTCGGCCTGGGCCAGCGCCACGAACCCGATATAGATCACCGCCACCAGCGACAGCGCGATCACCAGCCAGGCCCACTCGGCACTGGCGTCCGGCACGATCGGCAGGTTGAAGCGCAGGAAGCCGTATCCGCCGATCTTGAGCATGATCGCGGCCAGCACCACCGAGCCGCCGGTGGGCGCCTCGACGTGCGCATCCGGCAACCAGGTGTGCACCGGGAACATTGGTACTTTCACGGCGAAGGCAACCAGGAAACCGAAGAACAGCCACATCTGTTCGATCCGGTCGAGCGGCGCCTGCTGCCAATCAGCGAGCTGGAAGCTGCCCGTCTTCAGGTACAGATAGATCAGCCCGATCAGCATGAACACCGAGCCGAGGAAGGTGAACAGGAAGAACTTCACGCTGGCATACACGCGCCGCGGGCCGCCCCACACGCCGATGATGATGAACATCGGGATCAGCATCGCCTCGAAGAACACATAGAACAGCATCGCGTCCATGGCGCAGAACACGCCGACCATCAGGCCTTCCAGGATCAGGAAGCTGGCGAAGTACTGGTGCACGCGGCGATCGACCGCATTCCATGCGCCCAGCAGCACCAGCACCGTGACGATCGTGGTCAATCCGATCAACGCCACCGAGATGCCATCGGCGCCCAGGTTGTAGAAGATCTGGAAGGCCGGGATCCACTCGTGCTGCTCGGTGAATTGCATCGCCGCGCTGCTGGCGTCGATCCCGGTAAACAGCCCGATGCTGAGCACGAAGGTGATGATCGAAACCAGCAGGGCAAAGCTTCGCGCCATCGGGGCACGCTGGTCGCCGAAGAACAGGCAGGCCGTGCCGCCAAGGATCGGCAGCCAGATCAGCAGGCTCAACAGGGGCCAATTGGCGGGGAGCATCGGCATCGCGTCCTCAGTGGCCCATCCGCGTCAACATCGCGAGCAACACGATGAGGCCGAGGATCATGGCGAAGGCGTAGTGGTAGAGATAGCCGGACTGCAGGCGCCGGGCGAGCGAGGAAAACCGGTCCATGACCCACGCGGTACCGTTGACGATGCCATCGATGAACCAGGCATCGCCGAACTTCGATGCCAGCCGGCCGAAGGCGATGCCGCCGCCGGCGAAGACATTGATCCACAGCCAGTCAGCGCCGTACTTGTCTTCCAGCACGCGCACTGGCCAGGCGAACAGCCTGCGCGCCTTGGCCGGCATCGAGGTATCGATGAGGTAGAACCAGGTCGCCAGCGCGAACGCAAGCAAGGCCAGCAATGTCGGTACAGCCTTCCATATCTCGAAGCCACCCAGTCCCATCGCCAACGCGCCATCGGTGCCCAGCACCGAACGCTCATGGAACTCGTGCGAGAGCATCGCCATCGCCGGATGCGAAGCCGCGGTAACGATCGCGCCGTCGAAGAAGTGCCCGAACAGCATCGGCCCGACCGTCAGCCCGCCGATGACCAGCGACGGGATCGCCAGCAGGATCAGCGGGATCGTGATGACCAGCGGAGACTCGCGGGGCTCGACCGGACCATGGTGGCCGTGATCGTCGTGGCCGTGATCGTGGTCGTCATGGCCGTGAGAGTCATGGCCGTGAGAGTCAT
>JBKJMY010000183.1:0-5210 GCA_046596115.1 Arenimonas sp. | reverse complement strand
GTCTGGTTGCTGCCGGAAAAAAATCCGAAGCGGCCGCAGTACCAGGGCCCCTACCCCTGGAGCGACAGCGACGTTGACGAAGCCCTGCTCGCGCAATCGGAACTGGTGCCGACGACGGCGTTGCCGACCGAACGCGAATTCATCGAGATGCACAGCCTGCGCTTCCAGGCGCCGCCCAAGCGCTATCTGTACCTGCGCGTGGCCAAGGGCCTGAAGGCATTCGGCGGTTTCATGCTCGGCGTGCCCTATGCCGCCGTGCGCCGGGTGCCCGACTATCCGCAACTGCTGCGCTTCGTCGGTGACGGTGCGCTGTTGTCGCTGCAGGGCGAGCGGCGCGTGAGCGTGGTCTCGCGCAACGTGGAGCATGCGCGGCTGGAAGTCGGGCGCCTGCTGCCAGACCAGTTGCAGCACCTGGTGTTCGGCAATCGCGGCACCTATGCGGGTCCGCAGTTTTACAGTGGCATTGATGACGACGATCTGGTCGAGCGCGAGGAACTGCGCCTGGACCTGCCGGCGGACGATCCGGCCAAGGCCCATTACGAAGGCGTGGACCTGGGCAAGTTCCTGGCACCGGGCCGGCGCGGCATTTTCCTGCTCAGCCTGCGCACCCTGCGCCAGGACGAAGTGGCGCTGAGCGCAGAGCAAAGCATCTCGCGCAATGCCGGATCGCAGACCGACAGCCGCCTGGTGGTGCTGACCGACCTGGGCATCCTGGCCAAGCGCGCGCTCGATGGCAGCCGCGATGTGTTCGTGCAATCGCTGTCCGGCGGAAAACCGGTGGCCGGCGCCGAGGTGCGCGCCATCGCCCGCAATGGCGAGACACTTGCGCTCGCCAGCACCGATGCCGATGGCCGTGCGCGCCTGCCCAGCCTGTCAGGATTCCAGCGCGAAAAGCAGCCGGTGATGCTGACCGTGGTGCGCGGTGATGACCTGAGCTTCCTGCCGCTGGACGATTACGGCCGCACGCTGGATTACTCGCGCTTCGACATCGGCGGCGAACCCAGCCAGATCGAGGCCGGCGCGCTGAAGGCATTCGTGTTTTCCGACCGCGGCTTGTACCGGCCCGGTGACACCATCCACCTGGGCTACATCGTGCGCGCAACAGACTGGACCAAGCCGCTGGCCGGCTTGCCGCTGGAAATGGTGCTCAGCGATCCGACCGGACGCGTTGCACGCAAAGAACGCATTGCCCTGGATGCGCAAGGCTTCCAGGCATTCGAGTTCACCCCGCTCGACTCGGCGCCGAGCGGCACTTGGCAGGCGACGCTGTCGTTGATTGGTCGCAACGACTCCCGCACCACCATCGGCGACACCACGGTGCAGGTGCGCGAGTTCGCGCCCGATACGATGCGCGTGCGCGCGACGCTATCGGCGCAAGCGCCCGGAGGCTGGGTCACGCCGGACAAATTGTCGGTGACGGTGCTGGCGGAAAACCTGTTTGGCACGCCGGCGCAGCAGCGCAAGGTCGAGGGCACGCTGGTGTTGCGGCCGGCGTTCCCGGCCTTCCCGGCCTACCCCGACTATCGCTTTTACGATCCGCTGCGCGCCAAGGAAGGTTACGACGAATCCTTGACCGACAAGGTCACCGATGCGACTGGCAAGGCGGTGTTTGCGCTCGACCTGTCCAAGTATGCCAAGGCGACCTACCAGCTCAGTTTCCTGGCGCGCGCGTTCGAGCCGGGCAGCGGGCGCAACGTTGCCGCGCAGGCGACCACGTTGGTCTCGGGCAATCCCTGGCTGGTTGGCATCAAGTCGATGGACGACCTGGCCTATATCAAGCGCAACGCCAAGCGCAGCTTGCAATTGCTGGCGATTGGGCCGGATGGCAAGCCGCGCGCGGTCCCGGGCGTGCATGCGGTGATCGTGGAGAAGCGCTATGTCTCGGTGCTCACCAAGGAAGACTCCGGGCTGTATAAATATGTGTCGCGCGAGCGCCGCTATTCCGGCACCGACAGCCTGCTTGACCTTGGCGCAACGCCACGTGCGTTTGCGTTGCCGACCGGCGCGCCCGGAAACTTCGTGCTCGAGTTGCGCGACGCTGCGGGCACGGTCCTCAATCAGGTGGACTTCAGCGTGGCCGGCGCCGCCAATCTGTCGCGCTCGCTCGAGCGCAATGCCGAGCTGGCCCTCACCCTGTCCAAGCCCAGCTACAAGCCGGGCGAGTCCATCGAAGTCAGCATCCGCGCACCGTATGCAGGCAGTGGCCTGATCACCATCGAGCGCGACCGCGTCTACGCACAGGCCTGGTTCCATGCCGATACCACCAGCTCGGTACAGACGATCAAGGTGCCGGCCGACTTCGAGGGCAATGGCTACGTCAACGTGCAGTTCCTGCGCGACCCGGCGTCGGACGAAGTGTTCATGAGCCCGCTGAGCTTTGGTGTGGCGCCGTTCCAGGTGGATCGCAGCGCGCGCACGCAGCCCGTGTCGATCAAGGTGCCCGCTGTGGTCCGGCCCGGCGCGGCGATTCCGGTGGAAATCAAGACCGATGGCAAGGCGCGGGTGCTGGTGTTCGCGGTGGACGAGGGCATCCTGCAGGTCGCGCGATACAAGCTGGGCGACCCGCTCGATCACTTCTTTGCGCGCAAGATGCTGCAGGTCAATACCTCGCAGATCCTCGACCTGGTGCTGCCCGAGTTCAGCCGCCTCGGCGCGCTGGCTGCGCCAGGTGGCGATGGCGGCGGTGATTTGTCGAAAAACCTGAATCCGTTCAAGCGTCGCGCCGACAAGCCGGCGGTATGGTGGTCGGGCATCGTTGACGTAGATGGCAGCAAGACGCTGACATTCCGCTTGCCGGATTCCTTCAATGGGCGCATCCGGGTGAGCGCGGTCGCCGTCTCGCCACAACGAATCGGCATCGCGGAAACCAACTCGACTGTGCGCGGTGACTTCGTGTTGACACCCACCGTGCCAACACACGTCGCCCCTGGCGATGAGTTCGAACTGCCCATTGGCATCGCCAACACGATTGAAGGCGCAAAGGCTCCAGTGGATGTCACTGCGACGCTGGTCTTGCCGGCGTCGCTCACACTGGTCGGCACCGCGCCGCCCGCGGTGCGCATCGCACCCGGGGACGAAGCGACTGTGCGCTTCCGGCTGCGCGCAGGCGCAGCGCTGGGCGCGGTATCGATCGGCATCCGCGCGACGTCTGGCAGCTGGAACGCACAGCGCCGCATCGCGTTGTCCTTGCGACCCGCCGTGGTCGCACGCGAAGAGTTGCGAGCCGGACGCATCGACCAACGAGTGGTTCTGGAAAAGCTGCGAAACATGTACCAACCCATGGCCACGCGCCGGATCGCCGCCTCGGTGTCACCCCTGATTGCGATTGACGGGCTGTCGGCCTACCTGCGCGACTATCCACACCTGTGCACAGAGCAGTTGCTCAGCCAGGCGATGCCGGCGCTGGTGTATTCCTCGCGGCCGGAGCTCGGCCACGTGATCGACGGCAAGGTGGACGCATCGCAGCTGGTGGACCTGGTGCGATCGCGCCAGAACAGCGAGGGCGGGCTCGGATTATGGTCGGCAACGCCGGATGCGGATCCGTTCGTCACCGGCTACGCAACGCTGTACTTGCTTGAAGCGCGCGACCGCGGTGTCGCCGTGCCGTCCGACCTGGTGGATTCGCTGGATGGCTATCTCGAAACACTGGCGGCGGATCGCTCGCGCCATGACCTGGCCTTCCTGCGCCAGCGCGCGTTCGCGGTGTACTTGCTGGTGCGCCAGGGTCGCAACGTCGGCAACCTCTTGGCGACGGTGCAGGAACAACTCGATCGCGACGTGCCCAAGGCCTGGCGTGACGACGCTACCGGCATGCTGCTCGCGGCCAGCTACGCGCGGCTGCAACAGGATGCACCGGCGCGCGCCCTGGCCATTCGCGGCCTGGCGCGGGTCAATGCTGCACGCAGCGTCGAGTTCGACTATGCCGATTATTACGACCCGGCCATCGAGCAGGCATTGACGCTATACCTGCTCGAGAAGCACTTCCCATCGCTGTCCAGGCAAGTCACGCAAGTTGCGCTCGAGCGCCTGTTCGAGCCACTGCGCGAGAATCGCTACAATACCTTGTCCTCGGCGCTGACCGTTCTCGCACTCGATGCACAGGCCGGCGCCCTCGCGCGCGTGCCGCTGCCGACCTTGCAGGCGGCACCAGCGACCGGCGCGGCGCGACAGATCGGCGTGCCAACCGGCATCGCAACACTCGGCACATTCCGCGGCAGCGATGCACGGGTCTGGGTCTCGCCCGCCGATGCCACGCCCGTCTGGTACGTGCTGGCGCAATCGGGCTTTGATCGCACAATCCTGCCAGCCGCCCAGGCGCAGGGCCTGGAAGTGCTGCGCGATGTGCTCGACGATGCGGGCAAACCAATCACCACGCTCAAGCTCGGCCAGGAAGTGACAGTGCGCCTGCGCGTGCGCGCACTCGGGGCGAAAGCCTGGGGTGACGTCGCGATCACCGATTTGTTGCCAGGCGGATTCGAGGCGGTGTTGCAGCCTCCGCCGCTGCCGGTGCGCGCCAGCGGCGACGGCCAGCCCAAGGCAGGCGATGCCAGCGAAGGCCATTCCGGCGACGGCGATTCCGGCGACGGCAACGGCGACGGCGCCGGGGACGGCGACGGAACATCGGGCCACGGCGATGCAGACGGCGACGCCACGCACAGTGCCGGTTCCCGGATGCCGCCGCTGGCGCTGCCCGGTTCGACCTTTGCGGCCCGGCACATCGAAGTTCGCGAAGATCGCGTGGTGTTGTATGGAACAGCCGATACCGCTGTCACTGAAATCCGCTATCGCATCCGCGCCAACAACGTCGGCAAGTTTGCCCTGCCGCCGATCGTGGCCGAGTCCATGTACGACCGCCGCGTCTTTGCGCGTGGCCCGGGGGGCGTGGTGCTGCAGGTGGTTGCTCCGACACCGTGAACGTCGTACCCGAGGGCTGGCGCGCGGGCTGGCGAACGCGGCTGATGCGCACGCGGCTGATCTGCACCAGGTTGATGCGCACACGGCTGATGCGCACACGGCTGATGCGCATGCGGTTGACGCACATGGTGCGCGTCATGCTGGTCGGCGCGGCAGTGCTGGCGATCGTCTTGGTGGCGCTTCGACTGTGGCCACGCCCCCCGCTCTCAGCGGGCTCGCTGCAATCTGTGGCCGTGGTGGATCGGCACGGCCGCCTGCTCCGGCCCACCCTGGCGGCCGACCAGCGCTATCGCCTG
>JBKJMY010000197.1:0-3222 GCA_046596115.1 Arenimonas sp. | reverse complement strand
GCCATTGATCGAGACGTCGTAGTTCGACAGGTCGATGTTGATTGCCTCGATGGCCTCCATGGCCACCGGCTGGCGACGGACGGCCAGGTTGTTGCCTTCCAGGCCGAAGGTGTCGCTCGAGGAGACGCCGTCAACGCGCACGTTGTTGTAGCGCGGGTTCTGGCCGCCGGCGCTGATGGTGCCCGAGGCGCGGTCGACGTAGGCCACGCGCGGATCGAGGCGCATGAAGTCCTGGATATTGCCGCCGGCCGACGGGAGGGCATTGATCGTGTTGCTGTCGACCGTGGTGCCGCTGCCCATCTTGGTCGGGGAGAACACATCGCCAGCAGAAACGCCTACCGCGACGACCGTGCCCAGGTTTGTGGTGGCGGTGCCATGCAGGTGCGCATCAACGGTGTTGGACCGGCTCAGGTCGAGGAAAATGCCCGCTTCGGAATCCGTGCCGGCGCCGGCCTTGCTGGCGGTGATCGTGTACGGGCCACCGACACGCAGGCCGCGGGCGCTATAGCGGCCGCTGGCGTCCGTGGTCGCCCGGCTCGAGGTGCCGGATTCGACGTGGGTGATCACCACCTCGGCGCCCGCGACGGGGGCACCGTCGGCACCAAGGACCTGGCCACCGACGGCGGCGGAGGTGCTCTGGGCAAAAGTCGGAGTGGCGGCGAACGCGATTGCCAAGGCGAGGGCCAGCTTGGACAGCCGGACCTGATTGCGAATGATCATGATAGGAGACCTGGAATGGATTGGTTTGGAAAAGCCGGCGGGCACGAACGACCTGGACCGTCGTGCCCCTGCGCGGCGTCCTGCCGCAGTGGGTCCCGGCACCCGCACAAAGCGGTGTCGATGTGGACCCGTATGCTTGTTCGACCCCCCCCCTGAGGTGTCTCGAACTCACAAGACTTTAACACGGTAGATCAGGGGTATGACAGTCAAATGACCGACGGACCACACAGTTTGCGTCTTAAGCGCCGGCCACCGGAACGTTGAGCCACGCGGCCACGCCATCCATCAACATCTGAACCGATATCGCGACCAGCAACATGCCCATCAGGCGCTCGATCGCGACCAGAACCGGCTTGCCAAGCGCTTTGTACAGGTAGGTCGCGCTGAGCAGGATCGCTGCCGTCCCCAGCCAGGCCAGCAGCAAGGCCAAGCTCCAATCGCCCATGCGTCCCGGGTCCTGGCTGCCGAGCAACATCACCGAGGCCATGCCGGAGGGGCCGGCGATCAGCGGGATCGCCATCGGGACGATGAAGGGCTCGCCCTCGCCGGCATCGCCGAACATGCCTTCGGGCCGCGGGAAAATCATCTTCAGGCCGATCAGAAACAGCACGATGCCGCCGGCGATGGAGACCGATTCCTGGCGCAGATGCATCGCGTCCAGCACGGTGCGTCCGCCCCACAGGAAGGCGAACAGGACGAACAGTGCGATCAGCAGCTCCCGCAGCAGCACGATCCGGCGGCGCTTGGCCGGGAGCGGCTCGAGCAGGCCCAGGAACACGGGGATGTTGCCCAGCGGGTCCAGGATCAGGAACAGCAACAGGGCGGTCGAGATCGTGGTCACGCCGGTGACAGGACGTCGGGCCGGACGATCTTGCCGCGGCTGTCCGCGCCCGCGCTGGAAAGAAGATGCACGCAGGCCGCGGCGTAGGCGGCGGGCCATGGCACCTTGGTGGCAGCTTCTTCGACATAAGCCCGGCCGCGCAACGCACTGCGCATCGGCCCGGGCTGCAAGGCGCTGACCCGCACCGGGCCAAGTTCGGTTTCATCATGCAGGGTCCGGAACAAGCCCTCGAGCGCAGCCTTGGCGATGCCATAGCCGCCCCAGTAGGCGCGGTTGACCCGCGCCAGGTCGTCGAGAACGAACACGACGGCGCTATCGTCCTGCTTGCGCAGAAGTGGCAGGCAAGCCTGTGTGAGCAGCCAGGGCGCCGTGAGATTCACGTGGACCTGGCGCAGGAAGTCCTCGGGCGGAGTCGTCTCGAGCGGTTGCAGCCCGGTGAATTCCGCCGCGCAGTGCAGGATGCCGTGCAGGCCACCCAGCTCGCGCTCGATGGTTGCGGCCATCGTTTCGTAGTCGGCCGGATCGGCGCCGGCCAGGTCGAGCGGATACAGCGCCGGCTCTCGGCCCATGGCCTTGAGCGCGTCATAGGTGCGCCCGAGCTTGGGCACCTTGCGGCCGAGCAACACCAGTGTCGCGCCGGCGGCCGCACAGGCACGCGCCGAGGCATCGCCCAGTCCGCCGTAGGCGCCGGTCACCAGGATCACGCGACCATCCAGAATGCCGGCCAACGGGGCTGCTACGGCGACGTGCGCGCCGGGCATGGCAGCGGTGTCACTCATGCGTCCTTCTGCGCCTCGGCGACCATGCGGGTGAGCTCGCCGCTCTCGAACAATTCGACCGTGATGTCGCAGCCGCCGATCAGCTCACCGTTGATGAACAGCTGGGGAAACGTCGGCCAATCCGAATAGCGCGGCAGATTGGCGCGAATTTCCGGCTCCTGCAGCACGTTGACCGAATGGATCTGGGCGCCGGCCCGCTTCAGGACCTCGCTGGCCCGGCTGGAAAAACCGCACATAGGAAATTGCGGGGTTCCCTTCATGAAAAGGACGACGGGATGGGCTTGCACCTCGGCCCGGATGCGATCGGTCACTGTGTTCATCGGATTCTCCGGATGGGAAACGGCGTCATCTGCGCCAGTACGGACCTGACGGCCACTGCAGCTGGCTGCGAGCTGACTGCGCGCCGGCGGGGCCGGCGGGATCGGGCTAGAATTATAAGGCCTCGGGCTGCCCCCTTGCGGCCCGCACCCACATGGAAGGACCCACTATGGCCGTCGAATTGCCCGCCCTGCCCTATGACCGCACCGCCCTGGCGCCGCACATCTCCGCCGAGACGATCGATTTCCACTACGGCAAGCATCACCAGGCGTACGTCACCAATCTCAACAACATGATCAAGGGCACCGAGTTCGAGGAAATGGAGCTCGAGGCGATCGTGCGAAAGGCGCAGGGCGCGATGTTCAACAATGCCGCGCAGGTGTGGAACCACACGTTCTACTGGAACTGCCTGAAGCCCGAAGGCGGCGGCGAACCCGGCGGCAAGGTTGGCGACGCCATCGCCAAGACCTTTGGCAGCTTTGCAGCGTTCAAGGAAGAGTTCACCAAGACCGCGGTGGGCACCTTTGGCTCGGGTTGGGCCTGGCTGGTGCAGCGTCCGGACGG
>JBKJMY010000035.1:0-8929 GCA_046596115.1 Arenimonas sp. | reverse complement strand
TGGATCAACTGCTGGCTGCAGCGCGACCTGCGCACGCCGTTCGGGGGAATGAAACAATCGGGCCTGGGCCGCGAGGGTGGGCTTGAAGCCATGCGCTTTTTCACCGAAAGCAAGAATGTCTGCATCGACTTAGGGTAAGCAATGACGCCGTTGAACGAACTGCTGGAACGCAATCGCGAATGGGCCGAGCGGGTCCGCGCCGAAGACCCCGGCTTCTTCCGTCGGCTGAGCGCGCAACAGGCGCCCAAATACCTGTGGATCGGCTGCTCGGATTCGCGGGTGCCGGCGAACCAGATCATGGGGCTGGCACCAGGCGAAGTGTTCGTGCACCGCAATATCGCCAATGTGGTGGTGCACACCGACCTCAATTGCCTGAGCACGATCCAGTTTGCCGTGGACCTGCTCAAGGTCGAGCACATCCTGGTGGTCGGGCATTACGGTTGCAGCGGCGTGCACGCAAGCATGACCGGTGCGCGCGTGGGACTGGCAGACAACTGGCTCCGGCACATCGGCGACGTGGCGGCAAAGCACGGCGACTGGCTTGCCTCGGCGGAACTCGAGTCGCTGCGCCATGCCCGGCTGTGCGAGCTCAATGTGATCGAACAGGTGGCCAACGTCTGCCAGACCACCGTGGTCGAGGACGCTTGGGCACGCGACCAGGCCGTGAGCGTGCACGGTTGGATTTACGGACTGCACGACGGCCGCGTACGCGACCTGGGCATCGACGTCGATGCGAAATCCGCGCTGCCGGGCGCCTATGAATGCGCACTGCGCACGATCGGCCGGCGCACATGAGCGATGCGATCCACGCCGGCTCGGCACCGCGCGCGGTCGGCCACTACCCGCATGCGCGCCGGGTTGGACGAATGCTCTACCTGTCCGGAATCGGCCCGCGCAACCCGGGCGACGACGGCATCCCCGGCAACGTCGTCGCCGCCGATGGGAGCCTGGCGTCATGCGACATCACCGCGCAATGCCATTCGGTGTTCGCCAATGTGCGCGCCGTGCTCGAAGCCAGTGGCGCGTCCTGGACAGACCTGGTGGACGTGACCGTCTACCTGACCGACATGGCGCGCGATTTCCGCGCCTACAACGCGGTCTGGGCCGAATACTTCCCGGACGCGGCGCAGGCACCCTGCCGGACCACCTTGGGCATCACCGCGCTGCCGACGCCGATCGCAATCGAACTGAAGTGCCTTGCTGTCCTGCCCGGCGACGCGTCCGCCGCGCAAGCCGCACCCGCCGCATCCGTATCGGAGGACTGAGATGCTGCCAGCCGCCTTCAACCTGCAGGACTGGATCGATCGCCACCGCCACCTGCTCAAGCCGCCGGTCGGCAACAAGTGCCTGGTGGACGGCGACTTCATCGTGATGATCGTTGGCGGGCCGAACAGCCGCAGCGACTACCACTGGGACGAGGGTCCGGAATTCTTCCATCAACTCGAGGGCGAGATGGTGCTGAAGATCCAGGAGGATGGAAAGGTACGCGACATCTCCATTCGCGCCGGCGAGGTGTTCTACCTGCCGCCGCGCACGCCGCATTCGCCGCAGCGCATGGCCGATTCGATCGGCCTGGTGGTCGAGCGCAAGCGGCTGCCGGGCGAGAAGGACGGCCTGCTCTGGTTCTGCGAGCGCTGCAACCACAAGCTGTACGAGGAATATTTCGAACTCGAGAGCATCGAGAACGACTTCCCACCGGTATTCCAGCGCTTTTACGCGTCCGAAGCCAACCGCACCTGCCTGTCCTGCGGGCACCTCAACCCCCGCCCCTGAGCCTCTGGCAGGGAGGCTGCGGATCCGCAGTGGACCCGCAGCGGCTCGGACGCGGCCCTGCCGGCAGAACCAGCCGGTAAACTAGGCCCGACATGCTCAAGATCGACACCCACGCCCACTACCTGCCCAAGCATTGGCCGGACCTTGCCGCCAAATATGGCGATGCCCGCTTTCCGGTGATCCACCACGGTGAAGACGGGCGCCATCGCATCTACAAGGACGGCAAGTTCTTCCGCGAGATCTGGCCCAAGACCTGGGACCCGGACGTGCGCGTGGCCGACTACGCGCGCTTTGGCGTGCAGGTGCAGGCGATCAGCACGGTGCCGGTGATGTTCAGCTACACGTCCAAGCCGCAGCACGCCCTGGAACTGCACGAAGCGCTCAACGATCACATGGCCGAAACCTGCCGCAGCCATCGCCCGCACTACGCAGGCCTCGGCACGGTACCGCTGCAGTCACCGCGATTGGCGGTGCAGGAGCTGGAGCGATGCATGGACCAGCTCGACCTGCAGGGCGTGCAGATCGGCTCGCACGTCAATGCATGGAACCTTGACGACCCCGAACTGCTGCCTTTCTTCGAAGCGGCCGAGAGCCTGCAGGCGGCGATCCTGGTGCATCCCTGGGACATGATGGGCACCGACAGCATGCCGCGCTACTGGATGCCGTGGCTGGTCGGCATGCCGGCCGAGCAGGCGCGTGCCGCGTGTGCGCTGATCTTCGGCGGCGTGCTCGAACGCTTCCCGAAGTTGAAGGTCTGCTTCGCCCATGGCGGCGGCAGCTTCCCGTACACCATCGGCCGCATCGAGCATGGCTTCAACATGCGCCCCGACCTGGTGGCAGTGGACAACCCGCGCAATCCGCGCGAGTACTTTGGGCGCATCTATTTCGATTCCTGCGTGCATGATCCGCGCGCGCTGCGCTACCTGATCGACACCGTCGGCATCGATACCGTGATGCTCGGCACCGACTATCCGTTCCCGCTGGGCGAACAGGAGCCCGGCAGCGGCATCGCCGCGCTCGGCCTGGACGAGGATGGCCAGGCGCGGCTCTACCACGGCACCGCGCTGGAGTGGCTCGGCTTGTCCAAGGCCCGCTTCGAATGAGCACGCACGACGGACTGCAGGCCTGGCGCGATCGTGCCGCCGCCCTCGACGCGACCGATCCGCTGGCAGCGTTTCGTGGCGAATTCCTGATTCCACCGCACGAGGCGGGCGACCAGCTGTATTTCTGCGGTAACTCGCTGGGCCTGCAGCCGCGGGGCGTGCGTACTGCCTTGCTCGACGAACTGGATGATTGGGCGCGGCTGGGCGTGGAGGGGCATTTCCGCGGCAGGCATCCGTGGTTGACCTATCACGGCTCCGTACGCGACTCGCTTGCATCGCTGGTCGGCGCGGAACTAGGCGAAGTGGTTGCGATGAACTCGCTGTCAGTGAATCTGCACCTGATGATGGTCAGCTTTTTCCGCCCGACAGCGGCGCGCCACGCGATCCTGATCGAAGCCGGCGCATTCCCGTCGGATCGTTACGCGGTCGAGTCTCAATTGCGCTTCCATGGCCTCGACCCGGCGCACTCGCTGATTGAGCTTGCGCCTGATTCCGACGGTGGCATCGTGTCCGCGGCCGCCCTTGAGACGGTCCTGGCAGAACGCGGCCACGAGATTGCCCTGGTGCTGTGGCCGGGCGTGCAGTATCGCAGCGGCCAGGCTTTTGACCTGCGGGAAATCACCCGGCTCGGACATGCCCAAGGCTGCATTGTCGGCTTCGACCTGGCGCATGCCGCGGGAAATATCCCACTCGCCTTGCACGATGACGGCGCAGATTTTGCCGTCTGGTGTACCTACAAGTACCTCAACTCCGGGCCAGGCGCGGTCGCCGCTTGCTTCGTGCATGCGCGCCATGCGCACAGCGATCGCCCGCGCTTTGCCGGCTGGTGGGGCCACGACCAGGGCACGCGCTTCCGCATGGGGCCGCAATTCGTTCCAACGCCGGGTGCGGACGGCTGGCAGTTGAGCAATCCGCCAATCCTGGCACTGGCGCCGCTGCGCGTGTCGCTTGAACAATTCCAGCGCGCCTCGATGCCCGCGCTGCGCGCAAAGTCCCTGCAGCTCACCGGAATGCTGGAAGCCATCATCCGTGACCGCGTGTCCGACGTGCTCGACATCCTCACGCCCGCCGATCCATCGGCGCGCGGCTGCCAATTGTCATTGCGGGTGATCGGTGGCCGCGAGCGCGGCCGCGCCCTGTTCGAATTCCTCGGCACCCGGGGCATCATCGGCGACTGGCGCGAGCCCGACGTGATCCGCATCTCGCCCACGCCGATGTACAACCGCTACGCGGAGCTGCCCGAGTTCATCGCCGCTGTCGAACAATGGAAGGGCTGAGGAGTTTCCGCATCAGCCCGGATGCCCCGCTCGGACGGAGCGCATCAGACGCACCGGGAATCAGAAGCGGAATTCCGTGTGCAGGCCCCAAAGATCCATGTCCGCGTCGCCAGCCTTGAAGCGGGTATATCCCAGTCCGTAGCTCTTGCGCTCGTGGGTGTAGTCCACCGAGGCACCCGCATACCAGTCCCGTCCGCTGTCACGGGCGCCGGTGCGCACGCCAAGGCTGTCGGTCGCACGAACTTCGGTATCCCAGGCGAACAGCCCGGCGCGTGCCTGCATGCTCCACTGCGGTGCAAAATCGTGGTTGAAAGTCAGGCCGGCGTTCCAGCCCTTCACCTGGGCGTCCATGTCAAGTGCGCTGGATCCACTGCCGATGCTGTCGGTGAACCGGCCAAAACTCATCGTGTGGCCGATCTCGACGCCCAGTGCACCCCATCGGTAGCCGATGTTCGAGTTGGAGCCGAAGCGGCTGTCGGCGAGCGGATCCGAATGCAGCGTGGCCTGTCCTAGCAGGCCGTTGTAGACCCATCCGGTATGTTCGCTGGCCAACGCCGCCTGCGAGGCGAAGCCGGCGCAGAGCGCGAGGGTGGCGAGTCGAAACGCGCGTCGGTTCATGCCGGGAATCCTTCCATGGAGTCGGGCGAAATTGTCGCCAAGCGCGGCAAGTGTAGTCAAGGCGACCTGAACCGACCCGCAGCCCCGCTATAATCGATGCACCGCAGCAACCACTGGAGCCATCGTGGAGCCCTCCACCGATCGCCGGATCTGCATCGTTGGTGCCGGCTTGGCCGGATCACTGCTCGCGCTGCTGCTGGCACGACGCGGCTGGTCGATCGACGTCTATGAAAGGCGCCCCGACCCGCGTCGCCAGGCCTATGCCGGCGGCCGTTCCATCAACCTGGCCTTGGCTGAGCGCGGCCTGCACGCGCTGCGACTTGCGGGCCTGGAAGACGTGGTGATGGCGCAGGCAGTGATGATGCGCGGGCGCATGGTCCACGCGCTCGACGGCGCCACCCAACTGCTGCGCTACGGACGTGATGATTCCGAAGTGATCTGGTCGGTGCATCGCGGGCGCCTGAATGAAGCACTCGCGCTCGCTGCGGAAGCTGCCGGTGCCCGCCTGCACTTCGATTCACGGCTGGAGGCAGTGGATTTCGATGCGCACCGTGCCACGCTGGTGGACGAGCGCGACGGCGCTCGTCGCGAAATCACGTTCGAGGTGCTACTCGGTGCGGACGGGGCAGGTTCCGGACTGCGTACTGCCATGCAATCGGTCACTGACCTGGGCGAGCACTTCGAGCCACTCGGGCATGGCTACCGGGAACTGGAAATCCCACCCGCCGCGGACGGCGGCTTCTCGCTGGAACCCAATGCCCTGCACATTTGGCCGCGCGGCAACTACATGTGCATCGCGCTTCCCAATACCGAGCAAACCTTTACCGTCACGCTGTTCCTGCCCAACACGGGCGATCCGAGTTTTGCCACCCTCCCCGACCTCGCTGCGGGGCGAAAAATGTTTGCGCGGGATTTCGCCGATGCGCTCGCGCTGATGCCGGAGTTCGACGCGGACTGGCAAGGCAACCCGGTCGGGATGCTCGGCACGCTTTCGTTGTCGCGCTGGCAGCTGGATGGCAAGGCGCTGCTGCTGGGCGACGCGGCGCACGCCATGGTGCCCTTCCACGGCCAGGGCATGAATTGCGCGTTCGAAGACTGCACGGCACTGGACCGCTGCATCGCCCAATCCAGCGACTGGACCGAAGCCTTTGAGCGCTTCGAAGCCGACCGCCGCCCGAACGCCGACGCCATCCAGACGATGGCCCTCGAAAACTACCTGGAAATGCGCGACCACGTCGATGACGCCGACTTCCTGTTGCAACGTGCGCTGGAGCGCCTGCTTGCCGACCGGCATCCGGAACGCTTCGTACCGCGCTATTCGATGGTCAGCTTCCTGCGCGTCCCCTATGCGGTGGCGCTTGAACGCGGCAGGATCCAGCGCGCCATCCTGGTCGAGTGCGCGGCTGGCCTGGCTGACATCGCTGACGTCGACATGGCGCGCGCCGATGCCCTGGTGATGGCGCGGCTGCCGCCGCTGGATCGCGGCTGAGTGGCCAGCTTCCTCTGGTACGACCTGGAAACCTTCGGCCGCGACCCGCGGCGCACGCGCATCGCCCAGTTCGCGGCCCAGCGCACCGACGAAAACCTTGAGCCGATCGGTGATCCGATCTCGCTGTTCTGCCAGCCCGCCGACGACCTGCTGCCCTCGCCCGAGGCGACCCTGATCACCGGTATCACGCCGCAGGCAGCCTTGCGCGACGGCCTGCGCGAGGCGGATTTCTTCGCCCGCGTGCACGAGGCCCTGTCCGCGCCGGGCACCTGCGCGGTCGGCTACAACTCGCTGCGCTTCGACGACGAGTTCATCCGCTTCGGCTTGTACCGGAATTTTTACGAACCCTACGAGCGCGAGTGGCGCAACGGCAATACACGCTGGGACTTGCTGGATATGCTGCGACTGATGGAGGCGCTGCGTCCGGAAGGCATCACCTGGCCGACCCGCGAGGACGGCGCGCCGAGCTTCAAGCTGGAACACCTGGCCGAGGCGAATGGAACCCGATCGGGCATGGCGCACGAAGCCCTTTCCGACGTGCTGGCGCTGATCGGATTGGCCCAGCGCTTCCGCAGCGCGCAACCGCGGCTGTGGGAGTACGCCCTGAAGCTGCGCGACAAGCGCCATGTTGGTTCCATGCTGGACCCGATCGCTGGCGCACCGCTGCTGCATATTTCCGGCAAGTATCCGGCGTCCCGCCATTGCGCCGCGCTGGTGTTGCCACTGGCGCGACATCCGCGGATCGATTCGCGGGTGATCGTCTGCGACCTCGACGAGGACACCTCGCCACTGCTGGCCTTGTCACCCGACGCTATCGCCGACCGCCTGTACACGCCTGCCGCCGATCTGCCGGAAGGCGAAAAACGCATTCCACTCAACGAAGTGCACAGCAATCGCTGTCCGGTCCTGGTCCCGATCGCCCACCTTCGCGCCGAGGACTTCGCCCGCCTCGGCATCGATGCCGAGGCCTGCCTGGCCCGCGCCGAGGCGCTGCGCGCCGCGCCGGGCCTGGCGGAGAAAGTCCGCCGGGTATTCGCCCGCGAGGCGCATCGCGATCCCAGCGACAGCGATGCTGCGCTCTATGACGGCTTCCTGGCCGATGCCGACAAACGTGTGTTTGCCACCATCCGTGCGACTGACCCTGCCGGGCTTGCAGCGATGGGAGCGAACCTCCAGGATCCACGCGGCGCCGAGTTGCTGTTCCGCTATCGCGCGCGCAACTGGCCAGACAGCCTGTCAGGCGCGGAGCAGCAACGCTGGGACGGCTATCGGCGCCGACGACTGACATCGGACGTCGGATTATCGGAATACACCTTCGATTCCTACCGCGCGAGCATCGCGCGCTTGCGCAACCAGCATCCGGAGGGCTCGGCGCAGGCGCTGCTGGATGCGCTGGATGTCTGGGGCGCGCGGATCGAATTCGGGCTGGGACAGGACGGCTGAGCGATGCCAGGCTATTTCAACGACAAGACCTTCCGCTTCCTGCGCGCGCTTGCTCGCAACAATTCACGCGAGTGGTTCGCCGAGCATCGCCCGGACTTCGAGCAGCATGTGCGGCAGCCGGCGCTGGCGCTGATCTCTGATTTGCAACCGGAACTTGCCGCAGTCAGCAGCCAGTACCGGGCCGATCCGCGGCCCGTGGGTGGCTCGCTGTTCCGGATCCATCGCGACACCCGCTTTTCCAACGACAAGACGCCGTACAAGACGCATATCGGGGCCTGGTTCTTCCATGCGCGACGGCGCGAGGTGGAGGCGCCGGGGTTCTACCTGCATGTCGAGCCAGGCAAGTGCTTCGTGGGTGCGGGCCTGTGGCATCCGCAGCCCGACACGCAGCGGCGGGTGCGCCAGTTCATCCACGACAACCCGGCAGGATGGAAGGCGGCCACGCAATCGCCGGTCTTCCGTCGCAGCTTCCAGCTCGACGACGCGTCCCTGGTCCGCCCGCCGCGTGGCTTCCCGCCGGACCACGAGCTGATCGAGGACCTCAAGCGCAAGAACTTTGTCGGCATGGCGCCGTTGGAGGATTCGGTACTGCTGGGTCCACGCTTGCGCACGACCCTGGGCACCCGGTTCAAACAACTCGGGCCGCTGGTCGACTACCTGTGCGCGTCCCTGGACCTCGAGTTCTGAGCGACGCGGGCAGCCAGCCGCAGGTCACGACGCCAACGCCCGGCACGGCGCAGCTGCCATTGCCCGGCGCAGCGAACCTGGCGCGTTTCAGCGCCTTCTATTTCTTCTACTACGCCGCGCTCGGCGCCTACACGCCATACATCGGTCGGTTCGTCACCGGTCTTGGGCATGGCGGCTATATCGTGGGTGCGATGCTCGGCCTGTGGTATGGCAGCCGCATCGTCGCGCCGCCAGTATGGAATGCCCTCAATGCCCGCAGCGCACATCCCGGGCGCCTGCTGTTGATCGGCTGCGTGGCAACACTGCTGTGCTTTGCCGGATTCACGATTGCGCGCTCAGTGCCATCGCTGTTGCTGGTGATGGCCGCATTCGGACTGTTCTACAACGCGGTGATGCCACAGTTCGAGGCGATGACGCTGGCTGCACTGGGGCAGGACTCGCATGCCTACGGGCGCATCCGCGTCTGGGGCTCGATCGGCTTCCTGCTGGTTGCCGCCAGCTATGGCGTGCTGCTTGACCGGTTCGGCGACCGATCTTTT